>NZ_CP124751.1 GCF_029962605.1 Serratia sarumanii
GTGGCTGAACAGTCGAACAACCAATTTACTCATTATCGGCAGGTCAAGAACCCGAATCCGGAATTTACACCGCGTGAAGGGAAGAATACGCTGCCGTTCTGTCGCAAGCTGATGGCTAAAGCCGAAGGCTTCACATCCCGTTTTGATTTCTCTATGCACGTTGCCTTTGCGCGATCGCTTGGTAAGCGCCGCCGTATGCCTCCGCTTCTTCGCCGGCGGGCGATTGATGCGCTGTTGCAGGGGATGTGTTTCCACTATGATCCATTAGCTAATCGTGTACAGCGATCTATCACAAATTTGGCCATCGAATGTGGATTAGCCACGGAGTCCCATAAGGGCAACTTGTCTATCACTCGGGCGACACGAGCCTTGTTCTTCATGTCCGAACTCGGGCTGATTACATATCATACGGAATATGATCCGCAGATAGGTTGTAACATCCCGACCGATATTACTTTCACACCGGCGCTGTTTTCTGCTCTAGACGTTTCCGACGTAGCTGTTGTAGCTGCACGGCGTAGTCGTGTGGAATGGGAAAATAAGCAGCGTGAAAAACAGCACCTGTCACGCCTTGGAATGGACGAATTGATCGCAAAAGCCTGGCGGTTCGTGCGCGAACGCTTCCGCAGCTATCAGTCCGAACGTAAGGCACACGGACTCCGTCGCGCTCGAGCTCGCCGCGATGCCGAGCGCACTCGCCGCGATATTGAAACCATAGTGAAGCGACAGCTGACGCGTGAGATCGCTGAAGGGCGTTTCATTGGCAACCAGGCTGCAGTCTTCACTGAGGTGAAGCGACGAGTTAAAGAGCGCATGCTCATGTCTAGGGGAAACTACACCCGCCTGGTACCTGATCCCACCTGAACCACCTTTTTATGATCCGGTTGACGCCGGAGGACCCGTCACGCCTATCATACACAGCTGTTGAAAATTTGCACAAAACGACTTCTCGTGGTCGTGTTATTCACCGCTAGGTAGGCGTGAAAATATAGAAAAACCTATCACCGACAATCAACTGATGTAATCAGAACAGTTATACACATATAACTGCAAGGGAAAGTTCCACAAAGCTACAATCGATAGATCCATAGAGTGCGAAACGTGTATGTTTTAAGGTGCGTGGTTCCTTTTAAAGAACTAATGAATTCTTCTTTTAAAGACCTTTCTTTTCTTCATATAAAAATAAAACCTATTCATCGTCTGCCCTGTGGACAGACTCAAAAAATGTCCGCCCTTGCAGCGGGCATAGCCCGCGCCGGTTCGGTATCGAGTACCTCCCATTGCTACGCAACGGGCCCCATTAAGAAACATAAGTTAAAGCCGCTACGTAGCTGTTATAGCGATAAGAACAAGATACACGCCCGTAACCAGCCCTAACGGGCTGCTAACGCGGAGATACGCTCCAGCTGCGGCATAGCCTTGCTGGACCCACTCCGACGGCGTACAGAAGCTCCTGAAGCGCTGTAAGCTCGCTCGGTCTAGCAGGGCGAGGGGAGGATTGAGGCTCTATGAAAATATCGAACCGGCTTCGCCGGGCTACCGGCGACCCTAACCTGTCGCTGATATCTGTTTAGCCCATCTGTCGCCTACCTGTTACCCTCTTAATCTGATCGATAAGTGATCAATCAAATTTAGAGCTTGCTCAAAGTCAGGGTATGTTGGCGATTGATTCAAGGGGTTTGGGGTGCTATCAGGATAAATCTTAAGTATATTAGGAATTTAGCAACTAACTTAACCAGACAGGCATTTATGGCGACGTTGTTCATCGATCTACTTATCAAACCGCGCAAAAGATTTCGAGTTAAAACAACGTCTCAGGATGAGTTGACGCAGCAACTGGTGTTGTATGTGCAACGTCATTATCTGCGAGTGCCTGGCTGGGAGCTCTATAAGTATGGGCGTAGCTGGGGGTGTTTATGCCAGGTCGTGCCGCTTCCGTTCTTAGACTGGTTATCTTCGAACGAGAACTGCGCAAAGGCTAAAGAGATCGCTGAGACTTGCCGGCCGTTCGTAGAAGGTGCACGCAATACTGCCGTTCCGCCGATCGCTGTATATATTCCTTTAAGCTGGTTATGCATCATAATTCCGCCCCTGGAGCTCATGCTTCGAGAACATTGGCAAACTCAACTCAGAACAACGCGGACGGCGCCAGATGTTGATAGCGATACATCCTTCAAACCGTCTGATTACTACCTGTTATGCGAAGGACGGGCAATTCCTGACGTTTGGCAGCGGCATTTTGAATTATGTATGAAAAGAGGTATGCCGTTCATCGTTTTATGGCATTTTCCTCCTAAGCAGGCCAGATTTGCCTCACGCTACGACATTCTTTTTTCTTGGGAAACCTTAGTTAAAAACCATGGCCATGTATTTGATAACCCCGATTTTCCTGATATCACTACGATCGTGACTAAACGTATTATGCAGTTATTGAGGGAGCGACGACATGAAGAAGGCTTTGGCCGGGTATCTTTGCAGAATGTACTTGGAGAAGGGCAAATAAACATTTTAAAGTTAAGTTTTGAAGCTGCTGAACAGCTCACTCTTGAGCTGGTGAGATTGATCCAAGTGTTGATTAACGAAGCAGAAGTAAGTTTGCAGAATAACTTGTTAGGTTAACAAAATAGATATCAATCAGTATGTTGGTTTTCCTTTCTAAGGAAAAGCCGCTTATGCGGATTTTTTATTTGGTCGTCAAATAAGATCTTAGCATGAAGGCAGACCAGACAGATTCAGGTATGGGAAACACCTAAAGTAGGTTCTTGAAGTAGTGCTATCAGGGTATGGGAAATAGCACATGTTCTTAAAGGCCATAGTATGTGGGAAACGGCTAAAGTAGATGGGCTGGTTCAGGGGTTTTGGTTACGATCGTGAAAATAAGTTTGCCATCACCAGATTCAGACATCGTGGCCATCAAAGGGGTTTCTTTGCTGATCTTTTCCAGTGCAGGCTTGATAAATGTGCGTTTCATCTCGGCGAAGTTATCGCGCTGTGACTGTGGGAGCTGATAACGTTCGGCTAGCCAATCCGCGGTGGTGATCCAGATCCCGGACTTTCGATACTGGCATAGGCTTTCGTACAAGCGGATTGCCCTCACACTGTTGATTCGGCCGCAATCATAAAGGTTGTAGGTCGTGAATTGACTGCTTAGGTCCAGCAAATACGGCATTACCTTGTTGTTAAATTCTATGTTCCATGAACCCCTTCCTCGCTTCAAGCCTGCCTCAGCAAGCCAGGGGCGTTTACGTTCTTCATATTCACCATCCGATGGGAAAAAGGTAACAGAGCTATTGGAAAGCGCGTCAATACCTTTCCTAACATCAGTGCTTGCAGTCGCCTGGCTAACCTTAAACAGGCGCTGATAATCAGCGACCCTGACAGTGAACGTGCCTGGATGCTCGTCTTGTCTGTAAGTTTCCATGAGGCACAACCACAGGACTCGCTTAGCCTGTAATGACAGATAATAGGCAGCTTCCGTTAGCTCGTTTGATTGAGCAATGGCAGGTCTGTTGGTTTTCACAATCCCTTTATTTTCAGTCATATGTTGTTCTATGGGTGGTTTGGATTTACCCCATAGTTACATTCGTTTTATAGCATGGTCAAGGCAAACTTTTGGTGATTCCCATACCTGAATTAACTTTAGCTATCCCCCATAGAAACTTTAGCTGTTTCCCATTCCAACTTAAGCTTTTACCCACAATAACTTTGGCTGTTTCCCATACCTGCTTTATCCGTTTCCCATATTGACAGCCCTGAGAGGCAAGCGTGACAAGGCTTTAGAGCATGTCTAAAAAGCATTTAAAATCTTTAAAAATCAAAAAAATCTTTAAAAAACATTACTGTGGATATGTTGATATCTAAACTATGGGAAATACCAAAAGTTTCCTTCATGGAACTGCAGTAGCACCCACCGGGTAACCGGTGGGCCCCAAATCACTGCCTCAACAGCTCAGATCCTGCCTCAGAAACCCATGGTAGCTCTTTGTCTGTAAGCCAAGTGTCGCAACGGCTCGTTGCGATCTAGGCTCCTGTGGTGCGTCCAGCTTCGAAAAAAGACTGGTCTTAGCAGGATCGGGGGGGGAGGATCCTTTAAGATCCTCTATGGTTGCTATTTGATGAAAGGATTTCCTTTCGATTGGAGATACATCTGACCAAAAACATGTGATGCATAATCGTTGAGATGGCCAACATCCCTATACACGCTCACTCCATTAACTTCTGTAGCACATCCAGTCTCTGAACATTGAACGTCTTTTATGTCAATAATCACTAGAGATGGATGTGATTTTTTTAATTCTTCAAATTTTTCATCAAACCATGAAGGAGAAGGCTTAGTATTGCGAAGTGAGTTGCATTCACCATTTTCAAAATCATTTCTTCCTATCAGTTTCCTTTTCAAACAAAACTCATAGCCGTCTGGTCTATTAAATATTTCTTTCATTATCACCGGAGTGGAGCCTGCTTTTTCGATGATTGTAAGCGCTTCATTAATAGCAGAGCTTAATCTCTCTTTTGAAAGTTCTAAGGTACGGGTATCTCCTTGATTATTTATAATCTTATCGCTGACATACATTGGCCATAGCTCACCAATAATAACATAGTCATATTTATTATTTTCTATTTGTTCATAATATTGCTTAGTGTTTTCATGACAAGTTTCATAAACTGTATTAGAAAAGTGCCACCAATCAAACTGATAGAGACCTGGCAACGTTAAACAACTTGCTGTGCTTTTTGCAGTAATTGCTAAATTAGCATCTTTTGCTAAAGTCTCTAAGAACATCCAGTAGTGATTAGAGTTTGAATCTCCAATGAAGAATGCAGTCTTTTTTGGGGATTCAACTCCGAACGTACAGTGTTCGTTTGAATATTTTCCTTCGATTTCATCTGTAAGACAATCTGAACGATGTCCCGACATTTTTTTGTACTTTAATTCAAGGTTTGTTGCTGTGTTAAATGAACTTCCAAATCGCCATGGGAAGTAGTTTTGATTTTTTGCAACAGAATATAGAACAATGCTTAATAATAATGGCGTTACAATTAATAAAAGTATTGATGCTTTTAGGTTTTTATTGCATTTCCGCAGGGGCATCTCTATATAACTATAAGAAACACACGCAAGGAGTAATGATGATGTAAGTAATGAAATAAGCAGAAGTGAGTCGTTAAACACATCCATATAATGCAACAATGCCAGGCAAGGCCAGTGCCATAGGTAAAGAGAATATGAGCGTTTACCAATGGCTACGAGAGAATTTGATGCAAGCAACCTCGATGCATAGGATCTGGATGATTCACCAGAGAGGATTATAGCGCCAGTTGCTAATGCAACCACAAGGGTATACCCATTTGGGTAGCCAGATATTAATTCTGGAGACATTGAAAGAGTAATAATTAGAGATAGTGATACGATACCAACAATATTGGATAGCTTATGTTCTATCCTAAATGAGGTAAATGCGATGCAACTGCCAATTTGCAATTCGAAGCAACGCGAGAAAAAATCATAGTATCTCACTTTACTAGTTGTATAGGATAGGTATAAAGAAACAATAAGAAAAACGGCTGTAATCACATAGTTTGCTAAAGCGACTTTGTCTTTTTGATAAGACTTTAGTGTAAAATACAGAATTACAGGGAATGTCAAATACCATTGCCACTCAATAGAGAGAGACCATGTATGAAGCAACAATAAGTAGCTGGAGTCTTCTGAAGCATAACTAGTTGTTACACCAGAAAAATACTGGTTTGATGTGAAGTACAGAACATTTTTTACGCTGTGCAGGAACGTGTTGTAATCGGCTGGAAGGTAAAAAATGCTACCGATAATTATAGAAATGAAAACGATGAGTAGCAGCGATGGTTGTAGTCGCCAAATTCTACGAGTATAAAAATCACTTAAATTAAATTTTTGGTCATTAGTTCCGTCTAAAATTATTTTGGATATCAAATATCCCGATATGACGAAAAATACATCAACACCGATGAATCCTGCAGGGAATTGGCTTAGTCCCGCATGAAAAAAAATGACTAAAGCGACAGCTATAGCTCGTAAGCCGTCAATATCACTACGGTACTTCATTTTTAACCTCAAAGTTGTTTTTTTCGTTTATATTATAATTTAATTCCGAGGTCAGATAAATATACAAGTTTACATTTTAAATTATTTTGGCAATCGGTATATCGCTTAATCGTGTGGTGTAGGAGGGAGAGAGTAATTCGCGGCGCATCTTCCAGGTTTTACTTATCCCTTGGCCGGCAAACCAGACTTTCCCCAGCCCGGAGTGATTTATGCCATCGACGGCTTTCATCAATTGTTCGCTACCGGCGCGCGGTGGATGTTCGTCGAAGAGATCGATCTGGCCGGGTTTGTCACAGAAATCGTTAAGCATGATGCCCGCTTTTTGATAGCGAAAACCGTCACGCCAGATCGCATCGAGGGCTTTCACAGCCGCCGCAACAATGTCGCGGGTGTCTTGCGTGGCCAACATGAGCTGGACGCTGTGGCTGTTGGCATAATAAGGCTCATGAGGTGCAAATGGGCTGGTTCGTGCAAACACTGAAATGTGCCGGCAGTATTGCCTCTCTCGGCGGAGTTTCTCGGCGGCCCGCTCGGCGTATTGGCACACCGCCTGGCGCATGTCCTGCAGCTGCGTGACGCGCTGGCCAAATGACCGGCTGACGATGATCTGCTGCTTTGCCGGCAGCGCATCGATCGAGATACACGGCACACCGTTTAGTTCACGCACGGTGCGCTCGAGCACAACCCCGAACGTCCTGCGTATCAACGCCTGGTTGCTGTCGGCAAGCTGCAGTGCAGTCGTGATCCCCATCGCAGCCAGCTTTTTGGTCAACTGGCGCCCACATCCCCACACTTCGCTGACCGGCACCAGCGCCATCAACCGTCGTTGCCGATCGCGGTTTGTCAGATCAACCACACCGCCGGTAGCCGGCCAGGTTTTTGCGGCGTGATTAGCCAGCTTTGCAAGGGTCATCGACTGCGCAATTCCAATGCCACAGCTGAGGCCTGTCTGCTGTAGAACGGTATTACGCACACGGTGGCCGTAGTCTTCGAATGACTCTGTGGCATCGATGCCGGCAACGTGAAGAAATGCCTCGTCGATGCTATAGATCGTCATCGCCGGCGCGAGGGATTCTAAAATCGTCATGCAGCGTGCCGACATGTCGCCGTACAAGGCATAATTGCTTGAAAAGACAGTTACGTTTTGATTTTTAATGATTTCTCTGGCCTGAAAAAACGGCATGCCACGTTTCAGGCCGAGCTTTTTTCCCTCGCGGTTGATTGCCACCAGGGCGCCGTCGTTGTTCGAAAGAACAGCCACTGGACGCCCTTTAAGATCCGGACGGAAAACCTGTTCGCAGGCGCAGTACATCGAATTGACGTCAGCCAAGAGAAACATGGTCACCTCACGAACGAGTGCAGGGCATGGATCACTACCCCGAAAATTTCCAGCGTTTCGGGATAAATAGGACTGTAGGCGGGATTCATCGGCGCCAGGCAAACCTTGGGCGTAAGCAGCAGCCGCTTGACGGTAAACTCACCGTCGACCGCGGCGATCACGATGCTGCCATGCACGGGTTTTTCAGCCCGATCTACGATCAGCAAATCTCCTGACAGTATGCCGCCATCGCTCATTGACTCACCCGTTGCGCGGATGAAATACGTGGCGGCCGGGTGTCTAATAAAATCATTTAAATCAATGGATTGCTCTATGTAATCGTCGGCAGGGCTGGGGAAACCTGCCGGGCATGGTGTCCCGTATAGCGGGAGTTTGACCGGTTGACCTGGTGAAAAAAAGTACAATTCTCTGGCATTCATAATAGTAATAATTTATCTGTATATATATACAGTAAATCATAAACGAAACGTGCGCACACGCAAGCCTGAAACCGGGTCTCGTAGCGAGATCCGACGTAATATAATAATTTTCTGAGTGATTTTTTTCTGCAGCTTTTGGCGTTCCTCATGTGTGCTTGCACACATGATATCCACCAAAACTGTGGATAACGCGCAGTTCAGACCGTTGGTGTATCAATGGCCAGGATGAGTGAGGGATTGTCATTGCGAACGGCGCCCACAGCCGGCGAGACCGGTTGCCAGCTGAAATCCTCCGCTTGCAGGCTGTACACGTCAGCATGCATATGGCCAGAGGGCGGAACTAAGCTGGTATCGAGCCAGTCGCGCGCGGCAGCGGGTGGCAGCACCAGAGGACGTCGATCATGAATATCCGCCAGGCCGGCATGACTGGCGGCCGTGATAATGATAAAGCTGCCGCTGCCGTCGCTGGCTGCTACGTACAGCGCCGCAAAGAACAACGGCTGGCAAACGGCGCCACGGATAAAATAGGGCTGCTTCAGCCGTGGATTCTCCGTCGACTTTTTCCATTCGTACCAGCCCGATGCCGGCACCAGCGCGCGGCCATGCTTCCAGAGCGGGGCGAACATCCGGCTGTGCTCCGCGGTTTCAACGCGGGCATTGATGAGCGGTGGTTTTCCCTGTTCACGCCACCATTCCGGTGCATAGCCCCAGTTGACCAGCGTCAGCTGCAGCTGGTCATCGTGGTGATGAAACACCGACACTGGCGTGCCGGGGGCGACGTTATACCGTGCATGCCAGTCGCCGGCGGTGCTAACCGGCGTATCAAGCGCCAGGGCGGTGAGAAATTCGTCTCGGCAATGGAATTGTGCAAAACGGCCGCACATTGCGCCTCCTGACTTAAATAAACTAAGTGTAGAAAATTATTATAAACCTTGCACAATATATATAAATTCAACTCGATTATTATGATAGTATTATAAATACTGTATTTTATGGGTTTGGTTTTTATTCCATGATTAGAAATTTATTTTTCATCTCTATTTTCTTTGTCTTTGTGGCGTTCCTTGCGTCCATTGGTGGCTATTGGATGGTTTCGGGACTGGCTTTTATTAATTTATTTATTTGCTTGATTTTTATATTTATATTCTATGTGGTAAGGTTTTATAGATATAGAGGGGTGAGATGAAGAAACTATGAGTGATGATCCGGGAAGAAGTAAATTTGTCGATCTGCCGGCAGATGCCAGACCTTCTTTCTGGCGCAGCATAGCTGGCAGGGTATACGAAGGGATTATGCATTCTCTGGGACGGCCTGCCCGCCTGGAGAATGCGATTGCTTCCGGGCAGCTTATTCCCTGTCCGCTCATCGCCCCTGTCGACACGTTCTGGACACGGTCTGTGGTTTACTGGCAGGACTGGATGTCTTCACCTTTGCCATCATTCCATTCTAGCCCTTGGACGATCGACTACCGCAAACTGGGCTACCAGCGCGAACTCGAAAGTCATTCACTTGCTGTTCCCGAGCTTCAGCAGCTGATTAGCAAAGAAGATGTCCCTCATTTTACATGCGACATCACGGATATCCGGGGAATGTCGGCATCGAAATCTATGGAGCATGATATCCGGGACATTGATGAATTTCCCATCCTAAGATGCCGTGAACTGGCTGAACCCGTGACTAAAGAGTACTTGTGGAAAAATATGAGTCACAGGGAATTACGGCTCGACCGGATGCGATTTGCTGAATATCTGTGGGCAGAGCGGAGGCTCTACTGGCTGAACGAAGGTGGCTCACACCATTTTGGCGCTGCACGCTATCAGGCATGCCGCCTGGGCATTGCGGTTCCACTTACCGGCAGACTCTGTCGCTACAGTGTTAACGCGAGGATGGCCTCCGCTTTACGTCAGCAATGGCACCTGTTTGCTATTCCGGCAGACGAACTCTTCTGCAGCTTTTTAGATGCCATGAATGCTTTTGAATGCCCATTTGGTAATTCAGATTTGCCGCGTCACATGCATGATGCGGACAAATCAGGTATAGCTCTCAAACTCGTCTGGCTTGATCGTAGCCACCCCAGAGCCAATGCTGTTGCTGATGTACTTTCCGCCGCGGGTTTCCCTGATTTCGGTAAACAGTTGAAGCTGCTGGCGACCCAGACGGCTGAAACAATATCCCGAGAAGTAAATTAAACCTGTTCCTGGTCTTACCTCCCTGTTCATCCTTTGAACATTGATAACTTTTCTACCATTGGCTATGTTACGAACATATTTAGCCAAGGAAACGGGTATGGATACTGTTGAAGAGTTAGGTGGCACCTATTTTTACGCTGGAATGGAGCGCCTTGGCGCTGGTGAGCTGTTCTTCTGGGTTTTTGTGGATAAAACCATGCAGCAGCTGGGCGTCGGTGATGTGGGGGCTGTAGCGGCCATCGTCTCAGGCATGGCTATTTTACCGACCAGGCAGAAACCTGCCGGAGCCAAAAAGGGAACATCACTCGCCAGTGTGGCTTCACGAAAGGTCTTTGGGAACGCTAAATTCCCGTATGGAATTCAGCTACCAACATTTATCGGTAATCCCGTGGAAGGCATTAGGCGAAAGATGATCTCGAACATCGGCACCTTCGTTGGCCGGACAGTACCGGTCGTCGGCTGGCTCATTCTCGCCTATGATGTCTCACGGATCGGCGTCGAAAGCGTTGTAGCCTATAACAAAATCGCCCGTGCTGAGGATCGCTTATGGTAATCGAGACGCTTGAAGAGCAGGTAATCGCCCTCGTCAGAAAGCATTATGGTACGGTCATCACTGGCTGTTCACCCGAGATAACACCAGGTTCTGATATTGATGCTGACATTGGCATGGATTGGGCTGACGCAGAAGGGCTGATGGAGGATTTTTTTGAAAAGTTCTCAGTCGATAAGGCCAGCTTCAATATCAAAACCTATTACCCCGATCCGCCGATGGGGACATTACTCAAAAATTTGTTTAGGCGTGAAAAGGAGCTCCCCGAAGTACCCCAATTTACCGTCAATATGCTTATCGAGTCCGCCAAGGCTGGGCGTTGGTTGTACTGACGCCAGCTATGCAGTGTTCAGTCAGGGATATACCAGGCGTATCAATCGTCGGCATGTCGGACACTGAGCAGCAAGAAATTTATTATGCCGTATTTCATTTGTGGGCATACGACCTGCTGGGCACCATCCAGTGGCGTGGCGTGGCGTGGCGTGGCGTGGCGTGGCCTACCACTCGCGTGTCGCAGCTGCAGGCAGGTGACCTCAACTGGTTAAATAATGCTCTTAACGTACAAAATTTTCCGATCTCCAAACTGACCCCTATGTTGAAAAGGCCGCTGAGAAAAATTCTCCCGCAGCGGCCTCTTTAGCATAACGTCATTATGCGAACCATATTATATTATTTTTATTTTTGGAAGAACTTCCTCCATGACTTTGACGGCTTTTCCATCCTTGATTACATGGCTATTCCAACTACTTGATTGTGCCATCGCATCATCGTATATTCCTTGTGATATAGCTAGTAAGTCCGTATTTACCCATGAGAATAGACCTTCATCAACAAACTTTTTTGATATTAACTCATAGTGGCTGTTCTTTTTTAATGCAACATATAATGGGTATTTTTTTTCAATATTTTCAGCCAAACTGTCAAATGAAATTATTGAGAAGTCGCTTCGTTGCTGGCCTCTTATTAATGCTGTTTTCTGTGTGTTATTCTCATATTCTGATCTACGTCCATGCACTAAAACATACTTGAAGTTAAAAGGATTTTTACCCATGTGAGCAGGTTCAATGAAGCCTTGTAATATATTATTTTTGAAGTGACTTCTATTGGATTCTTCATCAAACCAAGCCCTCCATGTATTCATTTGCTGCAAGGCAAGATTAAAGTCAGCATGGAAAGTTGTGGAGTTATTCTTGAAATATTTTGAAGATGGCTTTTCTATCTCAACTAAAATTACATTCCAGTTGTCAGAGCTTTTAGAAAGATACACAAAGTCTGGTTTATAATCACTCGATAACGGTAATTTTCTGAATACCGTACAGAAATGAATTCCATGATTCTGTTCAAACTCTCTAGGAATAAACATTGTATTTTCTTCAAGATAGGTTTGATAAACTTGTTCTTTTTCATTTTTATTTAGCAAGTCAATATACTCTTGCTTTTTTTTGTTTATTTCTTGACCTGTAATGTACATGAGATTTCCGTTTTTTAAATTTAGGATTGTGTATAGTAACTATTTTTAACTCATTCTAATCTATAAAAACTCAATGTTACTTGTAATCTAGCTGTTACGAGTATGCCGCGAAGCGGTTCGATGGCCTACATCAGTTAGTATTATTCTTGATGCCTCCTATTAGGTGAGCGAGGTTATCCGATATCTCTTTAGTCATGACTGTAATTCCAGTTTTAACCTCGTTGAAGCTGTTTGTTTTTTGTAAGTATTTCGCGATGAATCTGTGCTTTTTTGCGCTCGATTTGTAACGATAGCTGATGAATAGTATTTGGTAGTTCTTTTGTTAGGAATGCATGATTATTTTCTTCAAATTCTCCTGATTCGGATAATTCAGAGTGTATGAGTTCAAGCATCTTGATGATATCAATTTGATGTTCTACTATAAATCTACGATAAGCTGTTTTCCCTACTTCTCTAACGAACAGATCTAGAAACTTACGGCCGTTACGAAATTCTTCAATGAAAAACTTTTCAATGATAAATGCAACCACAGGAACCATCAATGCCTTTATACGGGCAACTTCTTGCACTACATTTCTTTTAACCCCTTGAGTGACGTTGTGAAACCTTGATGCCATACAAGTAATGGGATTCAAAACCCTGACTTTATCATGAGCTGTATATTGAAATTTCTCCATGGGTAAATGAAAAACTTCTGTATTGATAATAAGTTTTCTGCCGTTAAAATCAGAGGGAGTAAGATATGAAGCGCTCGACAGGACATCCACAATGTTGGGTTCTTCAATGTGACGGTCATCGAAAATTTCTTTATTGACAAACTTTTTATGAAAATATGTTTTAATTTTCCCGTCTTTTATGTTTTTTAACGGCAGGATTGCCAGTGAAGGTGGTGAGCCATCATTATAATTTACGGGTACATCTAATACTGATGATATTACTGAAATGTCGATATTCCGTGCTGTCACATCAATATCATTGGAAGTAATATAATCAATAGGGGGATGTTCGGAGTAAATATCCTTGTACCATACCACCCAGTAGTGCACAGCCTGACCGCCTACGGTCACGATTGGCGACGTGAATTTATCACCATGCTTCATTAGTTCAGCGTTAAGGATATAGAGTTGGTCCAACGGACTCATATGTTCTGACATAAAAAAACCACCTTAAAAAAGATGGCTTATTATCACGTAATCATATGATTAGGCAAACGAGAATTTTTTCTGCAGCTTTGCAGTAGACTTCAGCTGACCAAAGTCAGATTTTGGTGAAAATGGTTGAGGCTCACGTTCACCTGCTTCGATCATGTGAAGCCTTTTTTCATAGAGCTCATGCTGTAACTGTTTAATGCTTCTCGCTGAAAGGTTTGCCATCGCAATCACCTGAAGTTAGTCTTTCAAAACCTACTTAATGTACGAATTATGCGCGTTTTTACGAAGGTCGTCAAACTTTCCTAAAGGAGAGCCTATCTGCAAAGCGGTGGCTTCATGCTATTGCTTTGCATAGAGTGTTTCTGCCAAGGGCTCGATACCAAGCTGATAAGACTATCGGGTGGTAGGGTTCAGAAGTTACATGAACTTATCAAATTTTTTAACCTCCCTGTCGCCGCGCCGCTGAGGTGCAGGGACAGGAACGGCGGCAGGCCGTCGTTGGCGCCCTGCCCCGCGATCAACCACAATGAATTCCACGGTGATTAACGGCTTCTACTGATCGACTGTTCGACCTGTTTAACCTGTTCCGCGAACTTGCCGGCCTGCTTGATGTGTTCAATACGCGCTAGCACTTTCTGAGTCTCGCCCAGATATTCAGTCATATTAGTCAGTGGCAGCGCTTGATAATACCCATGCGCGCTACTGAAGCCATGATACCGGAGCTGCAGCAGCACGCTCAGAAAAGCCTCATCCTTCTTGACTTGGCGATCGACCCATTTCCGTACTGCCTGGATCCCGCTAATATCACGCCATGCCCAGATATATCTATTCAGCAGGGGAAAGGCCGCCAACTGTTTGGTGATGGCCGGGCTGTTCAGTCTCTTCCCCATGGTTTTCTGTAAGATGACGACGTTACTCCGCTCCATCCACTCTTCCAGCTGATGGCCCGTTCTGTCTCCGACTATCCCATGTTGCCACAGCAGGTGACGGACATACTCAGCGCCCCAGTACCAGGCTTTCCCAAGCTGGAGTTGCGCAGTCAGGAACTTATTGGTAGATGTGACATCCTCACGTAGCATTCGTTGGATTAGCCGATCGGCCACGCTGTAGGTATCCAGGTCCTGCAGCTCAAACCACTCGTTGTCTTGCCGATAGCGTTTCACCATGTCATCCCCGTTGTCGAAGAAGAACTGCAGCAGACCCTGGCACTCGGCCAGCGTTCTGGAATCAATCTGGGGGGATGTTAGCTCGGCCAGCATGTGCTCAAACCAGGTGCGGGAAGATAAGTTCTTTTTTCTCTGGATATGACCGAGCAGGCGTTGTGCCAGTTCCTGCTGCTTTTCAGGCTGGTCATGCTGGCCGGCGAGCGCGAAGATTTGGTCAAAATCTTCCGGTAACAGGATATTTTGTGGCGCGCAGAAGGCGAAGTAGTAACGCCAGTATGCCTGGCTGCCAAGCCGCTTCCCTGCTGTGAGCCAAGCACTTTCCTGCGGACCGGTGCTTACAAAGAGTTTATCGGGATGCACTGTCAGTCCATCTAAGATCCCCGGGACCCATTCACTCAGCTCCGTGATGGAATGCGCTTTGGCCGGGAAATACCGCATCAGGTGTTGCTTAAGGTTGTCTGTCAGGACTTTCTGCTCCTCTTTACTGACATGGCCATCTCCGGTCTGCACCACGTTCCGTTCCGACAGGTATTCTTCCACCCAGTCATACAGACCCGAATTTGTCGTGCGGAGCAGCTGCAGGAAGCACAGATCCGGGAAATACACATAGTCCCGTATGCCCGCATAACGGAACCGTAGTGCATTTAGAACGGTCTGGACTTCCCGGGGCGATTTCAGCATGGCGCCATAAATATTCGCGACTGCCGTCAGGTCATCCAGTATGCCCTTCTCCGGGGGAGATTTATTCACCGTTTGGTATAACTCAATGGCATCATCACGAAATTGCTGGCGCAGCGCAAAGGATTCCGGGCGCGGCAGTCCGAATGAGATCTGGACAATTTTCTGCAGGTACAGGCTCCCGTCGGTGACGCCCAGCCCCTGGCTGATGGCCTGTGACAGCACCGCCTTGTCATAACAGAGCAGGTAGCGGAAGCGGGGAAAATCCGCGACCGACTTCACCAGTCGGATCACCTCCACGGCCTGGGCCGGTTCGAGGCGATCGAGATCGTCGAGCAGGATAATGAAGCTCAGATCCAGCTCTTCGATTTTCTGAGCAATCTCGGCGCGCATGTCGGCCGTGGTTTTTTCCTTTTCTTTCAGCCAGTGCGAGTCTGCCACGGCGTTCAGTGCGCCGCTGGCATCGGGGACACCGGGAATGACCGCGGCGATCTGAGCGACAGGCGACAGATTCCGGGCGGTGGCCCGGGTGTAGTCCATCAGCGTCTTGGCGGTACCGGTCAGCGCTTTTTTCTTTTTGAGGGCTGCCCGTTCCTTCGCTGAAAGCCGACGTTCTTCTTCCTCGGCAATGATGCCAGCTACCGGAAGCAGTAAGGACGCCACCAGAGGCGTATCACTGCCATCGAGCCAGGGGGAAATATTCAGCACGAAGGTTCGCGCTTCCTGTTGTTTATCCAGCGCCGTGCGCAGCAGATTAAGGAGGCTGGTTTTCCCCGTCCCCCAGGCGCCTTCGATACCGATCACGGCACTGCCCTCCCGGCCGATCTCCTTAATGGCGCGGGCCAACTCGGTGGCAATGTGGGTGAAACCATAGCGGTCTTCGTCGTTATTGCGGATGGCGCGATCGGGATGTTGCCCCTGGCGGTTTTCTTGCGGTGAATGCGTCATGGTTACAGATCCCCGTACAGTGCGGCGAGCTCGGCCAGCGCCGCGGCTGTGGACGGGTGCTCCAGCTGCGCCAGCAGCTCGGCCTCGAGCGCGGTGAAGGTGTCCGGCGCCAGCCGCAGCCGCAAATTCGGCAGCACCAGACCGATGTCGCCGCTCTCCGGCACATGCAGCGAGACATGCCGCCCCTGATAGCTGCGGGTGCGATCGCCGTCCTGACGCGCGCGCAGCAGGCGGCGCAGTTCGGCGAACACCGGCCAGCCGAAGGTCGACTGGAAGACCGCGCCGCTGATGTGCAGGGACAGGAACGGCGGCAGTCCGTCGTCGGCGCCCGGATAGGCGCCCTGACCGGCGACGATCTCCACCGTGGCGCTGAGCTCGCCGGCGGCGGCGATCAGCTGCTGGCGCTCCACGAAGGGCACGGTCAGCGCCAGGTACTCGGCCAGCGCCGGATCGTCGGCGCGCTGCGCGGCGACCGCCAGCGGGAAGATCGCCCGCAGCCGCACCGGGGTGCAGGCGCGGGCCAGCGCCTCGTCGCTGAAGTCATCGAGGTTCAGCACGCCGCTGGCCAGCGGTCGGGCGAAGAACTCGGCGCTGCCGGCCGGCGGGGTGCATGTGGCCGTAAAGCGGTCACGCAGCGCCTGCAGCCAGTCCTCGCCGCGCAGGCCGAAGGTGCGCCGGTAATAGTGGGGATCGACATCGAGCCCGCCGCCCACCGCCGTCTCCAGCAGCGCATCGGTGATCAGCAGCAGCGCGGACAGCGGCGCCCGGTTGACCGGCCCGCGGCCATCGCGATAGGCGATCTGCGCCTGGCTGAACAGCCAGCGCAGTTCGGCGCGGCTCAGCGCCTGGCCGTCGACGGTTTCCGCGCGCACGACCTTGCGGTACAGCTGGCCCAGGGTGGTGTACGGCGCCGCGCAGAGCGCGCGGTATTCGTCGCCGGCGACCGAAGTGGCCAGCGTTTGCTGCAGCAGACGTTCTGCCAGGGTGTTGACCGGCACGGCTTCGGCGGCGGCGCGGTTTTTCAGGGCGGCGATCAGGGATTTCGGAAAGCGGAGGTTCAGCTGGCTGAGCATGGCGGTGTCCTGCTGTCATAGGAATCTATTGTGATGATAGCAACATCCTATAAAGCAGAAATGGAAATTACAATGCTTTATCCAATGCAGCTAGCTTCCTTTTACTATGGTTGCAACAATGAACCATTGCTAACAATTTCGCGGTCTGCTAGCGAAGCTGAGTGCGGCGGTCGGCGTTTTTGCGTCGCAGATCCGAAAAAGCCCATAATCGGAAATCCCGTACCTGAGCCGTCAGGCTGACCGGATGATATAGTGGATTCTCGAACCGGAACGGGAGGGTTAAATGGGAAATTATTCAGATTTTGAGACCGATTTTGTTCAGCGAACACTGGCGCTTATTGATCAATATAACGAAATGATTGAGGTGCAGGGCAAGCCATTCAGGGAGCAGTACAACTACACATTGACCCTGAATTGCCTTCTGGGTCTTATCGTGTTACCGAAAGAGAGGGCGCTCTCTTTCCTGCCTGCCGAACGTTTAACGCTGCAGCTTAAAGCTGAAATGGGATTACATGAGTCACAGCTGCCCGGACCCGAAATGAACCTGCGGGAGTTGATCCATAAGATGCGGAATTCAGTGGCTCATTTCTGTGTCCAGGTAGAGTCAGTCAACGATGCACACCTTGTAGACTGGATTGTTTTCAGGGAATCCCAGGGAGATGGGGACGTCTACGCCAGGTTCAGCGCTCCGGAGCTTTTACCCTTTTTGAAATATTATGCGACCCTGCTGCTCGACAATATGGCCCGCCGTCGAGCCAGAGCTGTTAACGTATTGGATTTGTAAGGGATTTACACAATGTTGATTCTCGATTGTTCCTCACGACCTCAGGCGTTGCATACATTATCTGCCGGGTTTGGCTGTAGCCCAGAAAAGCTGAAAAAATTACTGCTTTCGCTCGATCTTGAAAGTATCTACGAGCTTAATCCTCGCTTGTTGGTTGATGCACCCCATTACCTGAGAGAGTACGTCTGTGCGGAACTGGGCGAACCTGGTCCATTCACCCGAGCTCTGTGGTTTCATGGTACCCGGACTTTCGCCGGTAATACTTTTCCGGCGGGGTTACTGGCGCTAAATCAGTCAGAGCCACTCGCCATGAAAATGCTGCTCGAGCTGGCCCCGAGTGAGATGGTCCGTAAAAACCTGCGGGAATGGGATGTTCCGGGGGGCGTCCCGGACGAGATGTTTCAGCTCAGAACCGGCGATAAAATGCACTGGGGACCTTATGGTCATCTAGTCCGGGAATTACATTTTAACGCCAGTGAAAATGGACAGCATGATTACCTCTGGCTGCCGGAGCTGGTCGAGGATGTCTGTAATGCCTACCAGGAGAAATATGGTCACGATCTTAAACCGCATTATCTCAGAGTGCTTCATCCCTGTATTGTCTGGTTCGAGGGGGAGATTGTTTATGAAAAAGGAGTTCTTGAAACAGCTCTGGCATATGCCTATACATCAGTCCGTGACCTCCCGCCGGACGGGAACGCAACTTTCGGCATAGACTGTGAGGGAAAATCTGTGTCCAGATCGGCCATTGCCAGAATTGAGTTTCTGCAGCACCGGGTTCCTGGCCTCAGTGGCTCCTGACAGGTGGATGGCACGATGAGCAATCAAGCACACTTGGCGCACATCCACTTGCTGGTCAAAACCAATGCGTTTAACGTTTACACACTGGCCAGCACAGAGACCTGGCAGATGCCTTCGGTCCGGGACATCGCCGTGGTCCGGGGGCTGATCCCCCTGACCGACATGCAGCTGGCCCACCGGCTGGCGGTGGACGAGCGTACCATCCGCAAATGGAAATCCGGTCAGACCCGGATGGTGTACACCACCTGGTGCTGTCTGTGCTGGATGGCTGGACTGGGGATGCCGCTCGATAACATTATCAGTGACTAAAGATACGCTTCCAGATGCGTCTGAGTATGAAACGTCTCTGGAATCGCCAGTTTCGTTTCCAGATATGAAGAAGGTCGTCAAAATTGGTCAAAAACCACGTTAGACCACGGTAAGCGACCACGATTGCCCAGATGAACTGGCCGATGGCGATTAGGGTATAGATGACAGCTAATACTGCAGTTATTAATGTAGACATATTGTTCTCCTTAATGTCTGTGTTTATCTGCAAATATTTACTGCCAGGGGGGCGGCCTTTAAGGCCGGTTAGAAAAAAAAACTGAAAAAAAGTTTTCCTTTCCTCTTTGTTGCTATTTAAGGCTTAGTCATTAAAGAATTTTGCACATCAGGCAATAATCCCCAATTCGCAACAATGTGCAGGTTTTTGTGACTTTTTAGCAATAATTCTTCTTTCCCTCTCTGCAGATCCGAAAACTCATTGTTTCGGATCAGCGGATCGTCACACTGCCCCGCTACCCCGGAAACCACAACATGTGGCACCGCTTAAGCTGCGTTTTCTTCTATATATTGTGTTTTACCGGGGTGATCGTTAACGGCGGTTTTTGGCCGACAACCGCGCTGGGATTATTTTTACGCCGTGGTACACTTCCGGAAAGTTGCCATAATCCAGAAAGTCGGATCACCTGAAAACCGTCGTCCGGTAATTTAACGACGTGGCTATATGGCTGCTTATTATAATGTGAGTGATGTTTACGGCAGGAAACTGCGAGGGCGATCATCGTCACTGAGGGGAAGGGGTAAGGTGATTGCGGGAAGTGATAATTTTATTAGAGGGTAAAGCTAGGATGGTTTATAAGGACGTGATTGATGAACTGATTGCTGACGGTCATAAAACAGTCACCCTCTATGAGAATAGGCTGAGCACCGATGACGACGATGTACCTATTACCCAATATCTGATTATTACAGTAAACGGTGACGTTGTTGCCCGACGGATCGTTTCCTTCGGCTGCAACTGGTCAATGATCTTTTGGCCGCTTCCTTCCTCAATGTGCTCATCCCTACGGGAGATTTGGGAAATCGATTTATCCAACAGAGAGGAAGCGTACTCACTATTGAGCATATTTCCGTAATGCTGTCCGGGGAGATTAAAGAGCTGTGAGGCAGACAGGATTTTACACTCAATAAGGAACACACATGGGTGACTGGTTTATTGCCACCGAGGGCGTGAAGATCGTCAAAGACAGCCCCGGCCTGTGGCCGCAGATCATCACGGCGGTGGCGTCCATCGGGGCGGCGCTGGGTGGTGTGGGGCTGACGCACCGCTTTACCCGCAAACGGGAGCAGGCGGCCGCTGAGCAGAAACTCGCGGGGGAGCGTTATTTCATCGCCACGGAGCTGGTATTCAAGCTGGAAGACTTTGCGGAAATGTGTGCGGAAGTCTCGCAAGATGATGGCAGGCGGGATGAAGGAGATGAATTCCGGCCTACTGTCAGTGTGTACTCCCTTGAATTTGATGATGTGACCGGTGACTGGCGTGCCCTGCCTCCCCCGATCATGTACCGGGTGCGGGAAATGAGCGTTCTGCAAGCTGAAGCGCGCGGTTCGATTAACTTCCGCGATGAAGTCGACACTTCCTCAAGGCATGACAGCTATTATCGAGAGAGGCAGTATCAGTATGCACGCCTCGGCCTGCGGGCTCTCTTGCTGGCCAAACGTCTGCGCAAACTCACCGGCATGCCCTCTTCTCGCCTCGACAAGTACGACTGGTCGCCGCAGAAAATCCTGTGGCAAAGCTGGCGTGAAGGGCGAAAGTTTAGAAATGAGGAACGACTGGATGAGGAATAATACATGAGCGGTTTAGTGGTGCCGGCATTCTACCCGGCGATGCCGGCGCAACCGTCGGTGGCTGGCGTTTCGTTGCCGGTCGCCATCGACTACCCGGCCGCGCTGGCGCTGCGCCAGATGGCTCTCGTCCATGACGAACTCCCGAAATACCTGCTGGCGCCGGAGATCAGCGCCCTGCTCCACTACGTGCCGGATCTGCACCGCAAACTGCTGCTGGCCACGCTGTGGAACAGCGGCGCCCGGATCAACGAGGCGCTGGCGCTGACGCGCGAGAATTTCGCGCTGGCGCCGCCCTACCCGTTCGTGCAGCTGGCCACCCTCAAGCAGCGCACGGAAAAGGCCACGCGCGGCGCCGGCCGGTTGCCGGCGGCCAGCACGCCGCCGCGCGTGGTGCCGCTGTCCGATCCGCAGTACGTCGCGCAGCTGCAGACGATGGTGGCCACGCTGAAAATTCCGCTCGAGCGCCGCAACGCGCGCACCGGCCGGATGGAAAAGGCGCGGCTGTGGACGATCACCGATCGGACGGTGCGCAGCTGGCTGGCGGAGGCGGTTGATGCCGCGGCGCGCGACGGCGTGACGTTCTCGGTGCCCGTCACCCCGCACACCTTCCGCCACAGCTACGCGATGCACATGCTGTATGCCGGCATTCCGCTCAAGGTGCTGCAGGCGCTGATGGGGCACAAGTCGGTAAGCTCGACCGAGGTGTATACGAAGGTGTTTGCGCTGGATGTGGCGGCGCGGCACCGGGTGCAGTTTCAGATGCCTGAGGCCGAAGCGGTCAGCATGCTGAAGGCCCTGAGTCCGGGGCAGTAAACCCCTTCTGCATAAAGGCATCCTGTACTGTTCCGGATTGTCGTTCTACCTCAACGAAAAAATACGATCAGCAAAAATTTTTGATGGACAATTTTTCCGAAAGTGCCGGAATGTCCAGGCTGGATAGCATTTTTTGTGCGTCCCCGGGGGGCGTCAGTGGAAGGTTTATCATTGAGGAACGCGAGCTGGACAGAATACCTGAATGTCTAACGGCGCGGGTAATTAAACGAGAGCCGTAAAAAAGGCCGCTGGCGCGGCCTAAATGTATGACTGTTTACTCTAAAACCCACGTTATGCCACCATCGCGGCTTCTGTGGACAGTGTTAAATGCTGGTATATTTTCGTGATATTGCTTTATGACAATTTCACTGTCCGAAATTATCTCAACATCAGCGGTCATCGTGCCGTAGTTGATTCTGCACTGGCCGATGCAATAAATGTGATAAAGCCCTGTTAATACATCACTTCTAAGCGGCTTATGCATACTCTCTCCTGTTTCCTTACTGAATGATTTTGGTACATAGATTTTCACGGGTTAATGCGTTTTTCGGTGTCATCCAGTAATCCCGGATTGTTGAACCAATTCCGCGCTTCTGCATAGTTACCAACATCGATTGCAGCCATGACGTGAGCCAGCGAATTCATAGCGCTGTCACGCGACAAGGTTCCGTTCTTATAACCATCAAGAGCAGCATTGATCAGGTTTTCCATACCTTTATGGTCGGCGGTAGTTAAAGTTTTTTTAGTCATATAAAAGCCCAGAGCTATTGGTTAGTGGAATTGAGAATATGGGGATAAATCCGTGGGTTTCAAGGTGTTAGCCGCGTCAAAAAGTGCTAGATGCAACTGAGGGAACTGGACAGAATGACCTGTATGTCTAACTGCGCGGGGATTAACGAAGCGCTGGCCCTGACCAGGGGTGATTTTTCACTGGCACCACCCTATCCGTTTGTGCAGCTGGCGACACTCAAACAGCGTGCGGAGAAAGCGGGGAAACGGCCGGGAGGACTCCCGCCGGCAGTCAGGCGTACCGGCAGAACCGAGAAAGCGTGCATCTGGGAGATTACTGACCGCACCGCCCGCACCCGGCACACCTGCAGCAGACGGGGTGACCTTCTCTGTGCCGGTGACGCCGCACTCGTTTCGTCATTCCTACTCCATGCACATGCTGTATAACGGGATTCCGCTGAAAGTGCTGCAAAGTCTGATGGGACACAAGTCGAATCAGTTCGACGGAGGTGTATACCAAGGTGTTCGCCATGGATGTGGCGGCGCAGCAGCGCGTGCAATTCTCGATGCCGGGGGCAGAGGCGGTGGCGATCCTTAAAGGTCGGCGCTGAATGGCCGATAGGTGAAACAGGCAGGCCGGTCAAATGACCGGCCTATTTTTTTCCCTGGTGTTTTCTGGCGTACTGCATGGTTGGTGTCTCAGATGTTTAGTAACTCTAAACAAGTTTGATGTTAAGTGATGCTAAACATGTCGTCAATCCCTTATCTGACGACTGCCTATGGTTCCTCAACGACTGAAAGCCGCGCGCCGGCGAGCCGGACTCACCCAGGAAAAACTCGGTGTGCTGGCCGGTATCGATGAGTCCACCGCCCGCTCGCGGATCTCCCAGTACGAGAACGGTACTTACACGCCGGCGTTCACGACGATGTGCGCCCTGGCACGCGTGCTCAACGTGCCGGAGTGCTATTTCTATATACTGGATGAGGGGTTTGCGGAGAAAGTTCTGGGATTATATGAGTCTGAGATTACATCATTACACGATGACAGGATTGTATAATCCTATAATTAAATAATTATAGGATTACATGATTATTCATTATCTTTCAGCCAATTACCAATCAACTCTATAGTGATCTCGGTCATTTCCTTATCTTGTTTCAGACAAGCTAGCTTAAATCTCTTATGCAGGTCTTCGTCGATATTCATCTGCAGTTTCTTCGTCAGCCCCTTAGGGGCCTGAATAGCCTGCAGAGCCGGGTTCAGCTGTTTATGTTGTCCCAGTTTCATCTTCATTGGATCAGCTCCAGGATTTCTTTGGTCATTACATCAATTTCTCCTTTCGCTTGGCTGTCTGTCGTATCATAGACGGTGCCGCCATCCAGCATGGTTCTGATGTATGCCTGCCGCTGGCCTGTCCCGGTTTTTAATGCTGGGATGCCAGTATCGGCAATGGATTCTTTGAGGACTTCCAGCATTTTTGCAGACGACACTTTTTTGGTTATCAGGAACCTGGCTGTTATAGGTTGTAGATTTTGCCTCGCCTCTATAACTGCAATAATTGCGCTGCATGCTGCGAAATCTAGCGGGGAAGGTGTTACCGGGATTAAAACGAGATCGCTAACCATAACTGCAGCCGATGAGATTGCCGAGATTGCCGCGGCGCCATCGATGATGATGAAGTCATAACCTGTGAGCTGTTTCCGAACGGTGTAAACCTCCTTCTCAGAAGACGCTTCCGCCAGGTCGAACTTGCATTTATCTTCCTCATACCAGTTGCCAATACTTGCCTGTGGATCTGTATCGACAACAACTACGCGGAAACCTTGTCTCGCCAGACAGGTTGCAACGTTGATAGACGTCGTTGTCTTCCCGACCCCCCCTTTACCATTCAAAAATGAAATAACGTTAGTTTTCATACATAACCTCACTGTAGAGTAATCCTGTAATCCTGTAATCCTGTAATCCTGTAATCCTGTAATCCTTGGCGGATCTCCGATTAGAATCACATAGTTATTTGATTATGTAAATATGTAATCACATGATTTTGTAATCCTGTAATCCTGTAATCCTGTAATTATGAAATCCTATGATTTTATGATTCTGTAATCTTTTAAGGCTATGGCCAAGAAACTCTGTGTTGCCGTTGTTTCCATTGCAGCGTCACCCATTAACTCGCCGCGCCTAACATAGCCTCGCCTTGGTCTGCGGCAAGTATTCGCTACCGCCGGCTGCTTTACCCGTTCGCACTCCCTCCACGTTGTTCCAGTCGCTTGCGCATGCGGCTTCAGCAGCCGTACCTGCCTCATCCCTTGCCGGCGTGGCTAGTTCTTGCGCTATGGCGAGAAATGGGTTCTCGCCTCCATAGGGAGACAACACCGTGAACAACCAACTTTCCTTCGATGCTTTGCTGACAACTGAAGCGCCAGTGAAAAATGAATCAAGAACCACGCCCAGTGAAGCCAGGAAACTATTTATCAAAACGTTCTCGTGCGTTGCTACTTACCATCGGCGCCTCGATGTTTTCCGTGACTTTATTCGGCTGGCTTCTAATGAACTTGACCTGGCACGCGTGCGATCGGAGGAGGGGAGGGAAGAGGCAATGCAGATTTGTAAACGGTATGAGGCTGCCGATTTAGAAAAGATGCACCATTTGTTCTGTTTCCTGGTTGATGCGTTGGAAGCTGGAATGCATGACCTGTTGGGGGGGGTATTCATGGAACTGGAATTCGGCGCCGCATCAATGGGGCAGTTTTTCACGCCGCTTGAACTTTCGCGCTTGATGGCAAGGCTGACAATCGGAGAACACGTTAACGAGCTGAAACAGCGACCGTTTATTACGTTGGATGAGCCGGCCAGCGGATCGGGAGGGATGGTGATCGCTGTGGCCGAGCACTTGTTAACGCAAGGCTATAACCCGCAGCAGCAGTTGTATATTCGTTGTACTGATATCGATCCGATGGCCGCCGATATGTGTTTTGTACAGCTCGCATTATTGGGGTTGCCTGCAACAGTTTATACCGGCAATACCTTATCCATGAGTATGTCGAAGGTTCGCCATACGCCGATTTATTACATTAATGGATGGGGTGAGAAACTTCGCTTGCTTGATATCGCAACTCGATTCCAAAAAGTGCTGCAAGCGGTTTAGTTTTAGGGAAGGGGAGACAATTCTCCCCTTTTTGCTATTGGTTTCCGGCGACGTTGAGTCGCCAAAAACCAACGATCGGTCGCTTGCAGCCGGCGATGCCGGCGCCGCTTTCACTGCCCGGCCGCTTGTGCGGCCGTTCGCTAAGGCAGCCAGGCTAAAGGCCTGGCACTTTCTGGTGCATCCCCTCAGGCCCGGCATCCGCGCAGAGAGACTGTCCCCGTGACAGACGCTGAGCCGGGGCGCCGCCGGCACAAGGGTAAGCGTTGCCGGCGTCCTCACCCGTTCGCACTCCCTTCCTCCCTGCGGTCGTTTGGTCGCTTGCGCTGCGGCCTGCGGCGCCGCCCTTGTACCGTCAGCTGATACCCCGTCTCGGTCTTGTTGTCACGGCGCCAGGCTCCCCGCGCCGGCGAAAGCCAAAAGGGGAATACACCAGAAAGAAGTCGTAACGGGAGGGTTTATGACGAAATCACTGAAAGAGATGTTGGCCGAGCTGGCTGTTAGCAAACAGGGCAATCCGCTGCAGGACGAGCGCACGGAGGACAATTTGGCCCGCATTTCATTGGCAGCGGAGGCTGTGTTGGCTTTCTTGGCTAGATGTCCGGGTGATGAACGCGACGTCACGTCGATTTTCGCTGATTTAATGGCCGATTTATTCCACTTGGGGCACCGCCTGCACATGGCTGGATTTTATGCCGATTTTCCATTATGGCGGCAGTCTGTATTACTCACCGCCATGGGCCATTTTGACGCTGAAATTACCGAGTTTTCAGAGGAGGTGATTTGTCATCCTCATGCGGCCTTCGCACTGCTGTCGTTCCTAAACAGCCGTAAGCAACCTGATCAACACATCAGCGTATCGGCACGCTTACTTGCGACTGAACTGGTCATGATGAATACCCGTCTTGAATCGTTACCGAAAGCTAATGCACTGGCCGCCGTCATCGCCGAAATCTACAAGTAATCATTAGGGCGGTGCGCCTGCCGCCCTATCTAATTATGGTATCAATATGAATAATAAGATTTATTTTAAGGGTAAAAAGACAATTGAGGTGATCACACATGCGCGTCAACAGGGGAGTGATGTGCTGTTGGTCAAGGATGAGGGGGTGTATTTGATGGCGGCATCGCATGCCAAAGGAAAGCGGTTATTGGCCTATGCGGAAGGGTTGGATCCGACGACCCGTGACAGTAGAGACGTATTTGATGAAGCCTGCCGATTATGTGGCGGTGACGACTTTATGGAGCGTCTCCCGTCGGACGACCCGACCTTTGATCATCTGCTGGAGAAACAAGGTTATCTTGAGTTTCTCATTACACAAACCGAGTTCTGTATGACGTCTGTGGGTTAAAAGCGACGCCCGGTTCGCATTGGTGATAGTTCCGCGGTGTGGCAAAGCCCCCTTGATACTCATATTGAGCATCAAGGGGGCCTGTGGCGGGAACTCTTCAATAATAAAGTGACTCAGTTTGATGCGTAACAACGAAAGTTAGCAACCAATAAACTCATATTGAGTTATTTAAATTACTCATTTTGAGAAACTATAGCTTGATGCGCTCTCTGATTTACTTATAATGATACTCAAATTGAGTAACTAAAGGGTTGTGAAATGCATATTTGCTGTGATGATGGTTCTACCAATGTGAAGCTGGCCTGGTATATGGCGGGGAATTTACATACGACCCTATCGCCTAATTCTTTCCGTCCAGGATGGAAAATCGACGGCATCGGCAGCCGTCGGACGTACAACTATTCCGTTGATGGCCTGAAGTACACCTTTGACGATGTTAGCCAGCAGGCGATCAGCACGACCAATATTGAGTATCAGTACGGTGATACCAATCTGCTCGCGGTTCACCATGCCTTGCTAAACAGTGGCATTGAGCCACAATCGGTTAAGCTG
The DNA here is from genome assembly GCF_029962605.1 of Serratia sarumanii. Taxonomy (NCBI): domain Bacteria; kingdom Pseudomonadati; phylum Pseudomonadota; class Gammaproteobacteria; order Enterobacterales; family Yersiniaceae; genus Serratia; species Serratia sarumanii. The sequence goes on from NZ_CP124751.1 coordinate 27,359, forward strand.
ACTGTCACATTGCCAATCAGCGAGTTCTATACCGATGACTGTCAGAAAAACACAGTCAATATTCAGCGAAAAATCGACAACCTGCTTCGACCTGTGACGTTGAATAAAGGAGACGCTTTTACGGTGACAGCAGTTGAAGTGATGCCTGAATCCCTACCGGCGGTGTTTTCTCACTTGGTCCAGGAGAATGTTGGGCCGCTGGAAACGTCCCTGGTTATCGATTTGGGTGGCACAACGCTTGATGCCGGGGTGATCGTCGGGCAATTCGACGATGTGACGGCGATCCACGGTAATCCTACCCTGGGTGTTTCTATGGTGACGCAGGCCGCGCTGACGGCGCTGCGTATGGCGGACAGCGATACGAGCGCCTATGTGGCGGATACGGTGATCCAGCGTCGTCACGATCGGGCCTTTTTGTCACAGCTGATAAATGATGCTTCCCGTGTTGATGACGTTATCGCCGCGATAGAGCACGGTATCACCCGGCTTGGCGATCGTGTAGTGAACGAACTGGCGCGATTCCGCCACGTTAACCGGGTTTGGCTGGTCGGTGGGGGCGCTCCGCTGATAGAATCCGCCGTAAGAAAAGCCTGGAAACTGTCGGCGGAACGTATAACGTTGGTCGAAAACCCGCAAATGGCGCTGGCGAGTGAAATGGCATTGTATAAACAAGAGGGATAACCGTGAGCGAAAACAGCAGTGATACCCGCCGAAAATTTACCAGCTATTTGCAGCTGGACTGCGAGGCAGATCGCCAAGCTCTGAATGTGGTTGAATCCATTTCGCAGCGAGTGCGCGGGGATTTTCTGCGTAATGCCATCATCACAACGGCGGCATTACATCAGCTCGATTCACGATTACCAGTATTGTTGGCCACGATGTATAACGGCCAGTTGACCAGCGAGCAGCTGGTCAACCTGGTCAGTCAAACAACAGGCTGGAGACCCGAAATGGCCGCGATCCGCGACGTGGTTATGGCGTTGTCTGGTGATAATTGTCGATTGGTGGATCCGGTTGAACCTGTACAGCAGCGTAGCGAATTGGGGCCCCTGGATGAGGCTCGCAAGAAATTGGATAAATTGCTCTAAGGGGCAATTATTGCCGGTTTGTCTGCATTTTTGTCTCGTTTAGGGTGCAAAAATTGCCTGTTTTTTAAGGGGGCAATGCATGGATGTTTTTGAGTTGAGATTATGGCGCGCCGGCCAATACTTTTCGCTGTCTGAGGCGCGTTCGCTGCGCCTGGGGAGCCATTGGCGGCAAGAGGATGCCGCCAATGCTCTGGGGGTGTCAGAACGGACTTATCGGACCTATGAAAATAGTGGCGTGTCCCGAACAGCTCGCCTGGGGATCCAGACACTGATGCTGGTCCGCTTGTTACCCGATTTGCGTCGAATGGAGCAACCGCAAATCGTTTTGCAACTGCAGGCGCTAACGCGCCACGATCAGACTACACCTCAGTCCAGGGGCGTGGTATCACTTATTATGCCTTCAGCAGGTATGAAGGCATGGCGAGGGGCGCTGGGTTGGACGCAAAAGCAGACCGCGGATTATCTTGGGGGTAAGCGTCACATTTGAACCGCCTGTCAGAGAGGCCCGCTTTCCCTGAAAATAATGTCCATCATCTGTTTAATGGACATTATTTTATGAGTGAACGGGCATGGTTGTTTGAGGTCTTTCGTCTTCACTATCAGGAACAGCTGTCTCAGAACCGCATCGCCAAACAGCTGGGGCTACCCAGGTCAACAGTCAACAGCTGTTTCCAGCGCGCTATCAAGGCCGGTGTTCGTTGGCCCGTCAACGAACTGACGCTGGAACGCACCCTTTATCCCGGTAAAAAACGGTCACGCTCCTCAGCATCACCGCCGCTACAAACACCGATAACGGCCGTGCCATCAAAACCCAAAAGAAGGGGACGCAGACCCAACTTCCCGCTGGCGTTCAAGCTGGCGCTGGTTGAACAATCAATGCAGCCTGGCGTCAGTACCGCCAGGCTGGCGCGCGAGCATGGCATCAACGACAACCTGTTGTTCAACTGGCGCAACCTTTACAAGCAGGGGCGCCTCGGCACGCCTCTTCCCGCTGAGCACTGCCTGTTGCCGGTGGAACTGGAAGATATGCCATCATCACCGCCTATAACTGAAGCAGATAAAACACCACCCTCCGATGCCGCGGAATGTGAACTGGTGCTGCCTGCCGGCACGTTACGGCTCCGGGGTGCACTCAGTCCTGCCTTGCTGAGCATGTTGATCCACGAGTTGAAAGGAACGCGCCGATGATGTCGCTGCCGGCGGGCAGTCGCATCTGGATCGTGGCCGGCATCACCGACATGCGTAACGGTTTTAACGGGCTGGCTTCACGGGTTCAAAATACTCTGCGTGACAATCCCTTCTCGGGCCAGGCCTTCATCTTCCGAGGGCGCCGCGGCGATATGATTAAAGTGCTGTGGGCCGACGCAGATGGCCTGTGCCTGTTCACCAAACGCCTGGAGCGCGGTCGCTTCGTCTGGCCGGCGGCGAGAAACGGCAAAATTCATCTGACACCGGCCCAGCTGGCGATGCTGTTGGAAGGCATCAACTGGAAACACCCGCAACGGATGGAACGGCCTGGCCTGAGGATATAACCTGTTGTAAGGTAGGGGTATGGTTGCTTCCTACCCCGATGAAAACGCCCGACTCCGGGCGCAGCTGCTGGAGCAGCAAAACACGCTTCGACAAATGGCGGAGTACAATCGCCTGCTCTCGCAACGGGTGGCGGCGTATGCCAGCGAAATCAACCGGCTGAAAGTCCTGGTTGCCAAACTGCAACGCATGCAGTTCGGCAAGAGCTCCGAAAAGCTGCGGGAAAAAACGCAGCGCCAGCTACGCGAAGCGGAAGAACACATCAACGCCCTGCAGGAAGAGCTGGCTGAGACGCTGGGCGAACAGCATGATCCGGCGTTGCCGCAGCCGTTACGGCAGTCCTCTGCTCGCAAGCCCTTGCCAGCTAGCATACCGCGCGAAACACGCGTGCTCCCTCCGCAAGAAAGTACCTGCCCGGCGTGTGGCGGCGGCCTCAGCCTGCTCGGGTGCGATATCTCGGAACAACTGGAGCTCATCAGCAGCGCCTTCAAGGTCATCGAAACGCAGCGGCCAAAGCTGAGCTGTTGCCGGTGCGACACCATCGTGCAATCGCCGATGCCCTCAAAACCTCTCGAGCGCAGCTACGCCGGTCCCGGCTTACTGGCGCGCATCGTCACGGCGAAGTTCGCCGAACACACGCCGCACTACCGCCAGTCGGAAATCTACCGTCGACAGGGTGTGGAGCTGAGTCGGGCCACGCTCGGGCGCTGGTCTGGCGCGGTGAGTGAACTGCTGGAGCCGCTGTATGAGCTGTTGCGGGAGTATGTGCTGATGCCGGGCAAGGTGCATACCGACGACATCCCGGTGCCGGTCCAGGCGCCGGGGAGTGGCAAGACCCGCACCGGCCGTCTGTGGGTATACGTGCGTGATGATCGCAACGCGGGCTCGGTGATGCCGCCGGCGGTGTGGTTCGCGTACTCACCGGACCGCAAGGGCATCCATCCGCAGCAGCACCTGGCCGGGTACAGCGGTATCCTGCAGGCCGATGCGTATGGGGGCTACAACGCACTGTATGAGAACGGGCGCATCACGGAAGCCGCCTGCATGGCGCATGCGCGGCGAAAAATCCACGATGTTCATGTCCGCACACCGACCGACATCACCACGGAAGCGCTGAGACGCATCGGTGAGCTGTACGCCATCGAAGCCGAGATACGCGGCAGCCCTGCGGAGAAGCGGCTGTCGGTCAGAAAAGCGAAGACGGTGCCGCGGATGCAATCGCTGTACGACTGGATCCAGATACAGATGAAAACGCTGTCACGCCACGCGGAGATGGCGAAGGCGTTCGCTTATCTGCTGAAACAGTGGAATGCGTTGACTCTCTACTGCGAGAAAGGCTGGGCGGAAATCGACAACAATATCGCAGAGAACGCCCTGCGCGGTGTCGCGCTGGGGCGAAAAAACTGGTTGTTCGCCGGGTCAGATGCAGGCGGAGAACGTGCTGCGATACTGTACTCGCTGATCGGCACGTGCAAACTCAACGGCGTGGAGCCGGAAGCGTGGCTGCGCTACGTCATCGGACATATCCAGGACTGGCCGGTAAACCGAGTCCGCGATCTGCTGCCATGGAAGGTCGATATCATTTAATATTGAGCGCCTGTACGACCTGTATGTAGCTCTTATAAAAATAACATCACTAATTAAATTATAAAGTTGGTGTTATTGCATAAGTTTAGATATATCACGTCCTGTGAGCCCTCTCACAAACGTAACCTTTATACAAGGAGTACGACGCCGTCGTAATCTTACTTCGTCAATTACTGGCTCATTTAAACGGGCTCAACTTACGAAGAGAGGTTCCAATGTCATATCCACAAACGAAACTATCTGGTCTGACTGGTTTTGCTAAAGCGGCCAACGTTACAGGGGGGTGGTCAGGTTCAGTGGTGAGTATTACCACGCTAGATCAACTTAAAGAAAATATCGCTGACAACACACCGCGAGTCTTGGTGATCGACAGAAACATTTCCGCACCAACCCTCACAAAAGTTCCGTTAGGCGCCAACAAAACCCTGGTTGGCTCCTTTCAAAGTCGTACGCTGAATAACATTCATCTGCGTGCCACGGCGAGCTCGCAAAATATCATATTTCAGAACTTGGTATTTCAGCACTCACAAAGCATCAAGGATAATGATGATATTCAATTATACCTGAACTACGGTAGTAAGTATTGGGTCGACCATTGTTCGTTTGTGGGGCATAGTTGGTCATCAAATGATGGAAGTCTGGATAAGCTTCTATATGTTGGTGATAAAGCGGATTATGCAACCATTAGTAACTGCTTGTTTTCAAACCACAAATACGGTCTAATCCTCGGCCATCCGGCGGACGACAATAACACCGCCTATAACGGCTTCCCTCACCTGACACTATGCCACAACCATTTCGAAAACATGGAGGTCCGTGCACCTGGCCTGATGCGTTACGGTTATTTTCACGTTTATAACAACTATATTAACCATTTCCACCTTGGTTTTACGCTGGCGCAAAACGCCAATATCCTTTCCGAGAACAACTATTTTGGTGCGGGTAGCGAGAACAACGGCATGTTGGATGACAAAGCCAACGGTACTTTTACTGATACAGGCAGCGTTCCCGCCATCACAAATCAGAAATCGCCAAAAGCGAATTGGACAGCGTCGTCCAATTACAGCTACACCCTTAAAACCGCCGTGCAGGCGAAAGCCTTTGCCACCACTAACGCCGGAGCACAGTCTGCTTCGCTGGTATTTGGAGGATAATCAGGTAGTGACGTAAATTTATAAAAAAGGTTCCGGAGGGGGATTTGTCTCCTCTCCGGAGCATTATAGTAAGCATCAATACGGTCTGCATGTGACGCTTACTCTTGGGGTTTCGCTTCGGACCGTCAAGAACTATGAGCAAGGGGTTTTGCCGCGTCGACTGATGTTGGCCGCACAGGCTGTTACGCTGATAACGTTGTTGCCGGTCTGGGCAACCTATCCGTCAGCCAGGTTACTGCAGGTTCTGGAGCAACTGGTTAATATTGAAGTGAAATAACACACTGTTTATGGTGGCCAATTCTGGCCACTCAAAGGATCCCCGGCCTTGCCGGGGCCCCATCTCTGACTTCAACTTCTGCGATTTGCATTTTTTCCGCCCTGCGGGCGGGGATCTAAATGGTATGTCGTCGCCTGGGCTTACGCCGTAGCCCGAACGTAGCCGTGCCGCTGCGCCTGCAAGGGTACGCGTTGCCCATATCCTCACCCGTTCGCACTCACTCTCTCCCTGCTGTCGTTCGCTCGCTTGCGCATGCGGCTTGCGGTATGGCCCCTGCATTCTCCGCTTTCCGCACGTCTGTGTTTTGGCTACGGCGCAAGCCGATATCCGACAACCTGACTGGAGAAGAATTATGCCGAATTGGTGTGCAAACCGCCTTATCGTGACTGGGACGCCTGATCAACTTACCGCTTTGGCCGAATTTTCACATTGCGAAGGAAGTGACAGTTTTTTCAGCGATGTTGATGTTGCATTAGTGGAGTTCGACGGTGAAATACAGCTGGATTTTCATACCCGGTGGGCTCCCCCTGAAGGTTCCGAGATCCGCAGTCTGAGTAAGCGTTTCTCCTGCCATATTTGCCACACGTTTTGCGAGGAGGGGGAGGGTTTTTGCGGGTATCACGTCTATTCAAGTGGCGAATATATAGATAGTGCCAGTGACGATATTGAATGGTCAGACGATCTGGACGAATACGGATATGCCGAGGTTGTAGGCCCGGAGTATGTCTTGGGGAATGTACCAGATTACGGTGGTTAACGATTTTCTCGCGCTCCTGACAGGGCGCTTAACTGAATAATACGGAATATTAGGATGCTTGCAAAAATGACTATCGCAGGGCTTATTGCCCGGCTAAACCGTTATCCCAATGACGCGCTGTGCGTGGCCAGTTTTTGGCTGGATGATGATTTTCTCGCGTTGGATGCAACGTTGACGGCTGACGATATTGAGCTGGCGATGGAGGTTGTCCATGACAATCATGATGCCAATATTGGCATCAACTGGGACGTGCTGCAGAACGCGATTGATATTGTAAAAGTTCAAGAGTGATAGCTTGCAGCCGGTCTATGACCGGCGCCGCATCCACTGGCCGCCATGGGCGGCCGTTAAGGAAAACCGTTACAACGGCTTCATGGCGCACTTTTCCTGGCATCTTGTGCCGCGGCGTTCACTTATGCTGTGACGGACGCTGCCCCGTTCCGGTACGACAACAAGGGAAAGCTGGCGCCCGCTGTCCTCACCCGTTCGCACTCCCTGCGGTCGTTTGCGCTGCGGCTTCCGACATCGCCCTTGCTGTCGTCCCCAATGGAACGTGGCGGTCTGGTGTCACAGCAACGTGCTCCCCGCTCTGTGCAAGAGCGAGAAAAAGTGCACCATAAGTGAAGCCGGAGAATGAAGTATGAATACTGCAGTAAACGCCACCCAGCCAGCAACAGAAGTGAGCAGAATTGAAATTACCGATCCGCGTCGCCGTTTAGCTTTTGTACCTCAATTATTCGCCACGCCGGTAGGTGAACGCTTGGCCATCAACTTTTTAAGCAGACACAGCAATTACGATGGGGGAATGTGGAATTTTTATGAGGTTCCAGTAGGGCTCACCGGCCGAGTCGGGCCATGGGCTGACATGATTATTAACCACCCAACCGGTTACATCGCGCCAGCGGATGGGGTTTATCGTTTAACTATTCCGGGTAATTACTTCGATGCTGATGTTTCGGCGGATGCTGCAGGGATCATCGCAACGCTTTTTGTTTTGAATCACCTTTCCTGGAAAGCTTCAGAACTGGGGAAAGATTATGCGCTGACCTGTCAACGATTAATCGAGCGCCAAGATGCGCTTAAAGATTACATCAGTATCATTCAACACCCTGAAAAGTCGCTGATATTCCAAGCCATCGATTAATAATTTATCCGGGCGAGTAGCCCGGATATCTCCTCCACGTGTGATGTATCGACGTTGCGCGCGTTTGGTTTTTAGCGACGTTGAGTCGCTAAAAACCAACGATCGGTCGCTTGCAGCCGGCTTCGCCGGCGCCGCTTTCACTGCCCGCCCGCTAATGCGGCCGTTCGCTAAGGCAGCCAGGCTAAAGGCCTGGCACTTTCTGGTGTATCCCCTCATGCCCGGCATCCGCGCAGAGAGACTGTCCCCGTGACAGACGCTGAGCCGGGGCGCCGCCGGCACAAGGGTACGCGTTGCCGGCGTCCTCACCCGTTCGCACTCCCTTCCTCCCTGCGGTCGTCCGTTCGTTTGCGCTGCGGCCTGCGGCGCCGCCCTTGTACCGTCAGCTGGTACCCCGTCTCGGTCTTGTTGTCACGGCGCCAGGCTCCCCGCGCCGGTGAAAGCCAAAAGGGGAATACACCAGAAAGAAGCCGGATTGGCCTACCGCTGGATGAAATTCATTACTGATGGAGGAGTTAACCATGCCAAAGACCATAACTAAACCAAAAGCTAACAAAGCAGAGCCGAAGAAAAACGCGGCGGCGAAGTTTGTCGAAGCCGCGCTGGCCAAGGCCGAGCGTAAAAATCTCATGCTCAAAGAGCTGACTTTTTCGGATCAGAACGCGCGTATTACCCCTCGCTCTGAGGAAGATATTGAGGAGATGGCAACCAGCATCGAGGCCACGGGTCTGTTGCAGAATCTCGTCGTTCACCGCATGGCGGATGGCCGATACGGTGTGGACGCCGGTGAGACCCGCCGTCTTGGGATGGATTTGTTGATGGTGCAAGGGCGTTCAGCTGCTGGCGTCCCGGTAACGCCGGAGTTTATCGTTCCTGTTTTAGTCGTCGATCAACAGGACGCCTATGCGATTTCTGTCGCGGAGAACGTGCGCCGCACCAACCTGCAACCTGCCGATCAGCTCGAAAATATCCGTTTGTTGGCGATGAAAGGAACGCCCCCTGAGCAAATCGGCGCCATCCTCGGCTTCAGTACCCTGCATGTTAAAAAATGCCTTAAGTTGACAACCGTAGCCCCTGCGCTGCTGGAGCTGCTGAAAAAGAATCAAATCAATTTTGACCAGCTGGCGGCGTTGGGCGCGACGGATGATCACCAGCGCCAGCTTCAGGCATGGGAAAAGAGCAGCTATTACGCGAACCTCCGCAAACCGAAGGCGTTACGCGAAGCTGTGTTGAACGATGAAGTGTCGGCGGCAGACAGCCATATCGTTGAATTTGTCGGACTGGAAGCCTATCAGGCTGCAGGGGGGGAAACTCGAGAAGATCTGTTTGCTGAAAGCGTCATCCTGACAAATCCGCTGATGCTGGAGACGTTGGCTATGGCCAAGCTGCAGGCTGCGGCAGATGAAGTGGCGAAAAATGAAGGGTGGGCATGGGCGGTTGGCCGCAGTCGAGAGGTGCGGAGTTATAACGGAGACGAAAAGACCTTCGAGATCCTTTTTGTTCAGGCGAAATTGAGCGACGAATTGCAGACAGAGATGGATCAGCTGCTCACCGAGCAAGAACTGCTGGATGACATGTTTGATACTGCTGGACTCGATGCAGACGAAGAATGGGAACATGCGCCGCGCGTTGAGCAAATTGAGGCGCGCATCAACGAGATCAACGACGCCGCCGAGATCAATAAGTGGTCGCCGGAAGTTCGTGCGACGGCGGGCGTAGTCGCTTACCTGAAAGATGGCCAGATCCAAATCCAACGCGGCTTGATGAAAGTGGAAGACATCAAGCAACAAGAAAAAGCCAACCGCGAAGAAATCAAGAAGAACACCCCACCGTCAGAAAAAGGGCTTTCCCAAGTATTGGTGGCAAGTTTGTCCGCCGAACGTACTTTGGCAGTATCTGCGGCGCTGGCGCAGAACACCAACGTCGCGATTGCACTCCATACGTTCACGCTGGCACGGCGGGTGTTCGACGCGGGATATTTCTATGTGTTGCACACCTCTGTAGAAAGCATGCGCAGCGGCTGCTTATCCCAGTCAGAAGAGGCTGGCAGCGTGAATGGTATCGCTAACCTGAAACTTAACGAGATGCATGAGAGCTGGTTGAACCAATTTCCTGAAAATTGGAGCGAAAGCTTTGAGTGGCTGCTGGCGTGGCCACAGGGTGATGTTCTCCGGTTGTTGGCATACTGCGTTTCCCACGGCCTCGATGGCCGAGACAGTTATCTCAAGGATAAGCGGGTTGGCACCAAGCTGGATTCGGTAGAAAAAGCCCTCGATTTCCAGATCGGGGAATGGTGGAAGCCGACGAGTGACAACTATTTTTCGCGGATTGGCAAAGACCAGATCGTTGATGCTCTCAATAGCGCCGGTGAAACCGGGAAGGCCAAAGATGCCGAGGGCATGAAACGTAAAGATGCCGCTGAGTTCGCCGCGGCGGTGCTGAGCGAAACCGGTTGGTTGCCGAGCTGCATGGCACCGCAGCCGCAGGCCGATACGGAAAACCGGGCTAATGCTACGGCCAGTTCTACAAACGCCAATGATACTGACGCTGACGACAGCGCTGCCGCCTAACTGACAAAGGAGCTGCCGCCCTCGGGCGGCAGAACAAACATTATGAAAAACCAAAAATTAAGCCTTGCGCAGTTAGCCGTAATGAGTGCCTTTGAGCTGGAGCAGTATCGTGACCGGGGCAGGGAGGCGCGTCGTCAGTTGAACAACGTTGTTCTCGGCCAACTGGCGCTGCCGGATGGGTGGAACGCCATTGCGGAAGAGGCCAGCGAGTTTTGCGGGCAGGTGCCTGTTGTTTGTCGTATCAGTCCAACAGGGGATGACAATCTGGCCATTTACCTGTGCAGTGCTGGGAGTGAAGTGCCGGAATGGTCAGCCTTTCTACCATTCCAGGAATCAACAAATCAGGCTGACCAGGGAAATCGTGTCGCCTGGTTACATACTGCGGAGAATTTTGACCCGGAGACGGTCAACAAGGTGTTGGAGACTGTCGGTGATTACTACCGGCACGGGTTTAACCAGTCAGCGCAGCTGGCCGCCGCTCTACGGATGGGAGGGCTGTGCGTATGATCCCGAACAGCCGCGCACTGGTGCCGATAAACGAATATCAGCATGCCGCCGTCCACGCCGTGGCATTGGTCGAGCGCAAGAAGGAGCAGGGCAAGCGGCTCGCTGAATTCCCGTATGCCAAAGCCTTTTTTAAAGTGTTGAACAATGGGCGGGTGCAGGTTTTAGCAAACGACATTCGCCTGATTTCATCCAATTATTTTCCTAATGAACGGGGCGGTGCAAACATCGCGCATTATGTAGCGGCATTGGACAGACTGATCGAAAGCGGTGGACAGTACAGCCCGCTGCCGCTTGCTGGGGATGTCGCTGGCAAGCTGTTCCCGGCTTACGATGTCCTTTGCCGTGAGCGCCGCGAACGGCAGTGGGATATGCAGTATGAACGACAGGAACGGCGGCGTTCTCGTGAAGAACGGCAAAAGCGCCGACGCTACCAAAACCAGTTAGCGCAGGCAGAAGTCGAGCTGGCGTTTTCAACGCCGAGCACCCTTGGGACATGGTATGCACGTTGGAGCAAGCAGGACATATTTGAAGACGATCTGGTTGAAAGCGTTCTGACATGGGTAGAAAGATTCCCCAGTATGGCAGGCAGGGGGTTGCAGCATTACAAGAGCGACGCATTGTGGAGCGTGATGGATCGATTGACGCGAGCAGATGCTGATATTTCTGAGACAGAACGACTATTTAATGCACTGCTCATTCCAAATAAGTTAAGGCTTGCTGCAGGGGAATCTGCAATAGATACTGAGTTAAATTTGTCCTAAGAAACAATAAACTGAGAAGGCGCCAAGTGGCGCCTTTTTGTTATTGGTATGTCAGGCAGACCACGGATGCTGGAGCTTCCTCCGGTGGCAGGCCGCTCGCGACCCGCCATCAGCCCTACTCGACTAGCAGTCCGCACGCGGTCAGCAAGTCTCGCCGAACCCGCGTTGCGGTTTCGGGCCAGTAGGCTAAGGTCTGAAAGCCAAAATCAAGATCGACAACCTACGCTTGCAGCCGGCTATGCCGGCGCCGCTCCCACTGATCGCCCCTAGGGCGGCGATCGCTAAGGGCGACCCGTCGTTCCGCCGTGCCGAGGGTGTTCATCCTCATCAATTCCCTGTGGCCATCTCTCTGAGAGTTTTTGCGGAGGGCTATTCGTAGCGCCATTCCGTTCAAAAAACAAGGTTCTGGCAAGCCACGCCGCAAGCGGCGCCCTTGTTTTTCTCCGGGCCTGTCGCAACTCGGCCCTACGCCGCAAAGAACTCGCTGAGATATGGAATCACAAGAGGAATAGACCAGAATGAACCCCGATAACGTCAACGTCAAAACCGCCGCTGCAGAATCTGCCGAGATATGTGAAAAGGCAGGAATGTGCGAACCAGAGGCCCCAGAGCCGTGGGAAAAGCCCGGCGTGCAATATCCTGCCGCCGTTCGAGCGTTGGAAATGGAGTTTTGCTATTTAGACGATCTGAATGACCTGTATGCGCAAAGCAGCACGTCACCCGACGAGCTGGAGCAGGCGCTCTATGTGATTTTCGGCCGGATGACTGAGCTTGTCCAAAGCTGTGGTGCTGATTATAAGCAGCCGGACAAACCGCGAGTTGCCTACGAAATGATCCAATATTGGGTCAGAGCGCAACGGGTCGCACAGCGTGACTACGGGGAGATCGGTCAGCGCGCCTGGGAGCATGCACGTTACAGACTGGCGCAAGAGATGGCAGTGGAGTATTCGTACAACTGACAAGCTGGACGATTTTTATCAAAAAGACCTGTTAACAGGTCTTTTTGGTGGTATAATAAGACCACTTAACAGGTCTTATTAAGTCGAGGATACCATGCCAAATATCATTCTGAGTGACACAAGTGCGAGCATCAGCGAGCTGAAGAAAAACCCAATGGAAACCGTTGGCGCCGGCGCCGGGTTTCCGGTGGCCATACTGAACCGCAATAAGCCAGAATTTTATTGCGTGCCGGCGGCGCTCTACGAGCAAATGCTCGATGCCCTCGATGATCAGGAGCTGGTGAAATTGGTCAATGAGCGTCGTAGCGAAGCGCTGGTTGATATCGATCTGGATCAGTTCGCATGACGTATACGGTCAAATTTCGTGAGTCGGCGCTGAAAGAGTGGGGCAAGCTGGACAAATCGCTGCAGCAGCAGTTCGCCAAAAAGCTGAAAAAATGCTGCGAGAACCCGCATATTCCGTCAGCAAAACTGCGGGGGATGCCGGGATGTTACAAAATCAAGCTGCGCGCCTCGGGGTTTCGTCTGGTTTACGAAGTGATCGACGATTGCCTGATTATCGCGGTGGTTGCCGTCGGCAAACGTGAGCGCGGCGATGTGTACCAGCTGGCCAGTGAACGTCTTAAATAAAAAACCATGCAGGCAATTGGCCTGCATTAATCTCACTGCGGATAATAACGAGAATTTACTGTCGTACAGGCAGATGCATTAAAATTAAGCTATGAGCTTCCTCCGGTGTCTGGCCGCACGCGTCCAGCCATCAGCCCAACTCGACTAGCCGCCCGCCTGCGGTCGTCAAGTCTCGCCGAACCCGCGTTGCGGTTTCGGGCCAGTCGGCTATGGTCTGAAAGCCAACTGCAACATCAAAGACTAGCGCTTGCAGCCGGCGATGCCGGCGCCGCTTTGACTGCCCGCCCGCTAATGCGGCCGTTCGCTAAGGCAGCCAGGCTAAAGGCCTGGCACTTTCTGGTGTATCCCCTCATGCCCGGCATCCGCGCAGAGAGACTGTCCCCGTGACAGACGCTGAGCCGGGGCGCCGCCGGCACAAGGGTACGCGTTGCCGGCGTCCTCACCCGTTCGCACTCCCTTCCTCCCTGCGGTCGTTTGGTCGCTTGCGCTGCGGCCTGCGGCGCCGCCCTTGTACCGTCAGCTGATACCCCGTCTCGGTCTTGTTGTCACGGCGCCAGGCTCCCCGCGCCGGCGAAAGCCAAAAGGGGAATACACCAGAAAGAAGCCGTTGCGGCTTCTGAGTTACTGACTAACGGGAGTGGTTATGTCAACGATCGAGCAACAGCAGCAACAACAAATGGTTTTTTATATTCCGGGAACAACGTGGCCACTGGATGTCGCAATCTGGCTGGAAGATCGCTTTGTCACGTCGTCAGGCAAAACGCTTGAACAGCTACAGCAGCGTAATCCTGCATGTGTTCTGGTGTCGTATGAAGAAGCGAAGCGCGGGATGTATGAGGCCGCAAGTCTGCCTGTCCGTCGTATCAGCAAAGATGAGTACATGGACAAGTTGGAGATGTTGCCGCCGCTCGATTGGAAGTATTTTGATGGCCAAGAATCTTTCAAGATGATGGAAATGTATTGCGGGAATATTACCGATATTTTCGCCCAGCTTGGCAATAGCTATTTTGCGATGCGCGATCATGTTTCGTTACCACATGCTGAGATCATGCAGCGTGTGCGTACATTTATAGATGCCGAGTCTGCGGCCGTAGCAGCCTGAATAGTTTCCCTCGGTGTTAGCAACACCGGGGGATCCTCGATAAGAAGGAAATCGACAATGATTATTGATGACTATATCGCGGCAATCGGTCGTAAAATTTGGGAACAATGGCAAGAAAATAAACCGGTAATTATTCCAGCTCTTAAAGGTTTTGAGTGGGCACAGTTGCTCCGCTACTTAGAACTAAAACGGGGCTATGCGTGTTGACTCATGATATGAACTGAGCCACCCAATTGGGTGGCTTTTTATTTCGGCTGTCGCCTGTCTGCGGCGTCGAGCCGCTGACAGGCGAACAAAGCGCTTGCAGCGGGCTGAGCCCGCGCCGCTTTTGCAGTTTCCATCAAGATGAAAACTGTAAGGCTATCAGGCTCCGCCTGATGTTACGTTTTGGTGTTTCCATTTCCTCTGCGGTGCTTAGCGGCATGTCTTTTGCTGTGACAGACCTTGTGCCGGGGCACCTACATCGCAAGGGTTCGCTACCGCCGTCCATCCTCGCCCGTTCGCACTCACTCAACGCAGTTTCGTTCGCTTGCGCATGCGGCCTGCGGTGTCGCCCATGCGTTGCAGGTTTATACCCCGTCACGGTCATTGCGTCACAGCACAAGACGCGCCGCTCCGGCAAAACCGGAATAAATGGCAACACCGAAAACAGACTGAAGGGGATGAATATGAAGCGACTGTATAGCGGATTTCGCCAGGCAAATGTGATCCGCCAAACTCGACCATTGACAAATGATGAGTTATTCCGTCACGTACCAAGTGTTTTCTCTGAAGAAAAACATGCATCACGTAGTGAGCGTTATACCTACATACCAACGATTAATTTGTTGGATAGACTCCGCGAAGAAGGTTTCCATCCATTTTATGCTTGCCAAACAAAAGTTCGCGATGATGATAAACGTGGTCACACGCGGCACATGCTAAGGCTTCGTAGAAATGGTTTCGGTCAAAATGATGAGGTTCCTGAGATTATTTTACTTAATAGTCACGATGGGAGTAGCAGCTATCAAATGATTCCGGGCATATTTAGATTTGTTTGTAACAACGGTTTAGTGTGCGGCGACACGTTCGGGGAAGTCCGTGTTCCACACAAAGGGGATGTTGTTGGAAGAGTGATTGATGGTGCTTATGAAGTGCTAAGTTTTTTTGAAAAAGTAACGGATTCTCGTGATGAAATGAAGGCGGTTATTCTTGATAAGAACGAGCAACATGTGTTTGCTGATGCCGCATTAGGGTACAAATATTTTGGAGAGCATCAACCAATAACAGCAGAACAGGTGCTGAGTCCACGACGCTGGCAGGATAAGAAAGATGATTTGTGGACAACGTTTCAAAGGGTGCAAGAAAACATAATAAAAGGTGAAATACCTGGAATCAGCGCCAACGGAAAGCGAAACAGAACTCGTGCAGTCAATAGCATAACTGGCGATGTAAAGCTCAATAATGCGTTGTGGAAAATGGCAGAAACCATGAAAAACCTGAAGTCGTAATGATAGGGTTCTGGCGGTTTAAATGCCGCCAGAAATTAAAAATATGAAAAGACAAATTGAATTTAAACGATGCCTTGTTTGCAGTACAGAACACTTGACTTATGAAGATAACTTGCTTTTAAGTAAAGCAACAAGTGAAAACTGGGTTTTTGGTTATGACTACGGGTTTGTTATTGATTTATGGAAAAGACATCATTTTGTTTTGCATGCAAAACGATTCGGATTATCTAAAGATTTCAGAAAATTGATTTTTACTCTTATAAAAAAGTATGAAATAGAAATGATACAGTTCGATTGTGATGCTGATATTATAGAAGGAGTTAAGTTGCATAAATCTGACTACTGGTGACCCGTTTTATCCGGTATCGGCATTGAACCGATACCGGATAATCTGTCGTCATTGTGCATTAAAAAAGAAATTCATACCTGTGATGATTCTGTTTTGTTTTTATCTTTGATATGACTATTTCTCTTCTTTCCTGATTTGATTGTGCTTGTGTTTTTTATAATTTCATTTATGGCTCTCTCACTGACAACGATTTCACAGCTTTCAAGTGCAGATTTGATATCTTTTGCTGTGTAACCTTTTTGCGTTGCTAGCGATATGATCTGTCCCTTAAGTTCATCCAAAACTTCCTTGGAACTTAATCTCTCTTTGCTCAAGTCCGGCAACTCTGTTAGAGCTACTTTTGCCAACTCAACTTGTTCTTGACTGTATTGGTTCTTAGCCGCCATTTCTCTTTCCTGTGTTAGTCATCAATCAACATTGTGTATCAATGATATACGTCAGCGTCATCATGACACAACAGGCAAATTTGTTCTCCCATGGTGTAATGACAATCCAGGCAAAGTAGGCCATAATACGCTAGTCCGGTCTCAAACACGGGACAGGATATGTTTTGTAGCACCGCCTGCACGCAGTCGGCTCTACAAAACGTCCTGGTCAGGGCAGAGCCCCGACACCCCACGAGACTGTAAACTGACGAGACTGATAGGGATAACATCACCATGAGTAAAAGCGAGCGCCGGAACAGAACAGCCCTGCTGCCCAGCATTCGTTGCTTCCCAGAGGAAAAGTCAGTGATCCAGGAAAAGGCGACCGCGGCCGGTTTAAGTATCGGGGCGTACATGCTTAAGTGTGGCCTCGGTCGCCGAATCGATGCTCGTTGTGACGTTGAGCTCATCAATGAACTACGCCGTTTAGGTGGCCTTCAAAAACACCTCTTCAACGAGGGGAAGGGAAATGTAAGTGATGCTTTCAGCAAGCAGTATTCGGATGTGCTTGTTGCGATAAAAAAAGCCATCATCGCAATCGATATGGGCATGACCAATGAAGGTGATAAGGCATGATTCCTATCGTTCCTGAGAAGCGAAGAGATGGCCGCTCCAGCTTCATTCAGTTGGTCAGTTATCTGACTCTGCGCGATGAGGATAAGCCTGATTTGCCTATCTCTCCTGAGAATCCCTATGTTCGTCCATCGCGTTCAAAGGCTGCAATCTTTGACCGCCTGGTAGGGTATCTTGATCGTAATGCTGGGGGGGGTCAGCAGACCCTTTTGGCTATGTTTGCAGACGGTACGCAGCAGGTTAAATCAGGCGAAGTGGTGTGTGAAACGAACTGCTTCAGTCTGGAAACTGCATCGGCGGAGATGAACGCCGTGGCTATGCAGAACACTCGCTGCGTCGACCCGGTTTATCACTGTATTCTTTCGTGGCGTGAAGAGGACACTCCGACCGATCAGCAAATTTTCGAGAGTGCGCGTTATTGCATTAATCAGCTGGGAATGGCTGATCATCAGTACGTGTTTGCTGTCCATCGAGACACCGATAACGTCCATTGCCATATCGCGGTTAATCGTATCCATCCCGAGTCCTATCGTGCGGCTAACATGTATAAAGATGTCGACACACTTCACAAAGCCTGTCGTCATCTTGAGTTGAAGCATGGGTTTACACCTGATAATGGTGCATGGAAAGTAAATGAACATCAGCAGGTTGTTCGTAGCCAAAATGAATTCAAATGTATCCCACGTAAGGCTCGGCAGCTGGAGTATTATGCCGACTCAGAAAGCCTCTTTAGTTATGCTGTAGGTGAATGCCGTCAAGCGATTGGCGACATCATGGCAGATCCTGAACGCCTATCCTGGCAGAACCTCCATAATGAATTGAATCGTGCAGGCCTTGTATTGAAACAAAAGGGGGAAGGGTTAGCCATCTACTCGATTCAGGATTCGAGCTTGCCTCCTATTAAGGCAAGCGGCTTGCATCCTGATCTTACACGTTCCTGCATGGAACCGTATTTGGGGGAGTTCACTTCCGCGCTTGATGTTGACGCTGTGGCATCTCCTAAGCATCCAGAATACGTATATGACCCGCGTTTCCACGCACGCGATCTGATGGCTCGGGTTGAACGTCGCCAGGCTAGGGCTGAAGCAAGAGCAGATCTTAAAGCCCGTTATCAGGCGTACAAATCGGCATGGGTTCGTCCAAAATTGGATGCTGATGAAATCAAAGCCAGGTATAAAAACATGTCCAAACGTTTTGCCTGGCGTAAGGCTAAAGCACGCGTTGAATTACGCGATCCCCTTTTGAGAAAACTGACTTATCACATTATTGAAGTTGAGCGGATGAAGGCTATGGCCGCATTGCGATTGGCCATCAAGGAAGAACGACAGGCGTTCAAAGCTGCTCCGGAAAACCGACGTCTGTCATATAGAGGTTGGGTCGAACAACAGGCGTTGATGCACGATCAGGCCGCAATTGCTCAGTTGCGTGGATGGTCCTATAGATTGAAACGCTCATCCCTGACTCCTAGCGTTTCTTTGAACGGGATCCGTTTCGCGGTATCGGATGACAGCAAACCATTAGCCATAGACGGTTACCAGACCCGAATCATGCGAGACGGTGTTGTTCAGTATGTTCAGAATGGGGTTGTTCAATTGCAGGATCGTGGTGAGCGCATTGAGGTTGCCGATTCACAGGTTATGGATGGGCAGCACATTATTACCGGGCTGGTGATAGCGCAGAGTAAATCGGGTGAGGAGATGGTACTGGAGGGCGATCGTCAATATGTCCAACAATCTTGCGAACTTGTCTCTTGGTTTAATGAAGAGTCAGGAACCTCCCTGCCATTAACAGAAACCAGTCAAAGAACGCTTGCAGGGTATGGATCATTGCCAACCGAAAATTCTCACGGAGCAACTGATTCTAGTGTTAACGAGCAGCGTGAACTGGATGGTTATATCCAGCGGCCAAATGGTCCTCGTCCACACTAATTTTTTGAAAAAAAAACCGACTGCAGGCCTGATAACCTGAGTCGGCTTTTCATTAATGGAGGCGTGAGTATAACGTCTTCAGCATGGGTTGATAGGCTTGCCAACCCTCGTCATCGTTCCCTTCCAGCTCTGTGAACATATCAATAAGACGGTGAAAAACATTGTCATGCTTTTCTTCAGTAAGTACATCGGGAGCTGGAAAATGGTTGAGTAGCCTGGCAGCTTCGTCATGCAACGTTTCGATGTGAGTTTGTGATTTTTGATCTTCCGTATTCTTTAATTTTTTCTCTGCCAGGACTATCAACAGGGTGGCGCATAGTCGAACCATCTCAATGTACCCGCGTTGATAGTCCATGGTGTCTTCACTCATTTTTGTGCCTCAATATCCTGGGGGTTACGGTTGGCTTTCACGCCAAAGCCGTTCGAATTCTTTCTGGTATATTGCAACCAGATTAGGTTGATTGTGAATGACCAAGACGTACTCAGCATTTTTACGGCGGCAGCTGAATAGTTATAGCTTCCCAGCTGCACAGTATTATCAACGTTCAACATCAGCTTATTGTGCATGATGACGTATTGGCCATTGCTACGTACAAAGATACCTTTGTTGGTAAGGCAAGTGGCAACGATATATTTTGCGTTAGCCTTGGCTTCTACCACAATGCGGAATTTTACTCCTCGGCGTTTTGCTGCAACAAGGCGCAGCTATTGCGGCAGCCGTTTGGCATTTACCCATATCGCTCCTCTCGATGGTGTTCGGACGTAGCGAGAGCCTTCGCTATGTCCTTTGACACTCTTATTGGTTTTGGCGCCGTAGGTTGTTGTTTCCAACGTCGCTTGTGCAGCTTCAATGCCACCCTGGCGGCTTCAAACAGTAAAATACCGCGTTGTGCTGACGTATAACTGACGTCTGCCCGGTGATTAAGATCCAGAGATAGCGCCACTACGCTTTGCAATACAGGGTCCATCAGGCCGTTGCAGGTTGTTTGAGATGGTGGCGATTCCAGGCGTGTAAGGATGGTTTCGACTTCTTGTGCGGACGGCGGCAGCTTTTTCTTGAGTGTGGGGTTTGCATCCAACAGTTCAGCCTCTGTTGGCATATCTAGGTTCACAAACCGGTTGATACGCATTGGCAGTGCTGAAGTCATCTTATCGTCATCTTGGATATAGATGGCATTACTTGGGATCAGTGCGCTTTTGAAAGAGATCATACCTTCGCCAGGGTTCATATCTTTCAAATCCCCCAAATCGAGACGGTCCTTTTCCCTAATGACGTTACTGCCAGCATCCTCGAAGTGTGGGGTGATCAGCCCGCCCTGTTGCTCTACGGCTCCGAGCTCAGAATAGTACCCTTTACCGCCGGTAATCCGTGCAAGTTCGAAGGTATCCTTCTCGTCCTGCAACGTCATGAACCACTTTGTCAGTAGGTTGGCGTTTACGGTCATGTACTCGCCCTTGTGCTCGGCGATGAAACGTTGAATGTCCTGTGCAGATACGATGAGCATATAGCCCAGACTGCGCATCTGGCTTGCCAGATTATCCATGCCAGGACCGAAATAGGCGCCCAGCTCGTCCATGGCGATCGGGAACGGGAAATTTCCTTTGTATTTTTTGACGATCAACACATCGTTCATCATGCCCTCAAGCTCAAACCCCAAATCTCTGGCCATGGTCATGCGTATCGCCGAAATGTAGAGTTTGCCAATATTGGCAGCTTCGCCTTTAGATAACTCCAACGCAGGAATTGTGGTGCAGAGGATGCGGTCGTTATGCAGAACGTCCTCAATATCGACGTCGCCGGCGTCAGTAGAAAAAATATGGCCGTAGAGATCGTTAAACATGGTCAGCATGCGGTTGAATTGCTGAATGAGGTAGCCATGCTGGTCGTAAACCCCTTGTTCCCACTCAGAGGGGCGGCTGATCAGTTCGATTCTAAAGCCTGCCAGAGTGTTGAAGTAGTTCTCCAGCGGGTTATAAGCCTCCTGATGCCAACCATCTCTTTTAGCTTCCAGATAAAGCTCCGCCAGTTTTCTCAGCGGTAAGTATTCCTGAATGACCCTTTGCGAGATCCGCCGCTTTTCGCGTTTGCACTTGTAGTAAACGGCATATACCAAAGCGGCAAGCATTGATTTGGCCTTGTCTTGCCAGCCTTGGTCGCCGCTGCCGGCAGGCGGCAACATGGATTCCATCAACTGAATGATGAACGTTGTGTTGGCAGTACCGAATAGATTTATGGTGTTCGAGGGCTGTCGCTTTTTGTCATTGAGCAGCAGCTGCAGCAGCTTGTCGGAACCGCCTGTCATGAAGTTGAGGACGTAGAAATCATCCTCACGCCCAAAACGGCGTGCGAGTGACCACATGGCAAATGCCAAGGTATTCTGCCCCTTACCATCGGAATAACAGATCCCCCGTCCCCAACAGATGGCATTGAGGAAGACAGATAACAGCGCTTCTGTTTTTCCGGAACCTGTTGTTGCCAATAGCAACATGTGCCTCAGTGCATCATCGAGTGTCAACCACAGCTCGCGTGCAAGGGCTTTGCCCCTGGCAAATCCCAGGCACATCACACCGGCCGCGCGCTGGTATTTACGGGTTCGCACCACATAACGGAAAAATCCGCCAATGCCGTTACGATATTTTGGCATTTCACGTTCTGTAGTCAGATCCATGCCACCTATATCAGTAGGTAAACGGAGCGGCATGCGAAAAGGCTGATCGCCGAATAGCATCAACTGAAGTAACGCCGCCGGCGTTGTGAGCAGCAATGAAGCAGGTGAATGTATAGCGAGTCCAATGGCGCCGGCGAGAGAAAGCTGAACGCCTATCGGTGAAAGTAATGCATCTTGAATGATGGTTTGGCCAAGGGGGCGTCGAACTCGACGGACATCGACTTCTACAGGCTGAGACATAGGTGTTCCTGGTGATCTAACGGGGATTGGGCCCGGAGCTGAGTCCAGGCGAACAATTATGGAGTGACGATGGTTTGGCTGAGGAATGTATCTAGAGCTTCATCGCTTTTCAGGGATGACAGCGGGATATAGCGCCCATCATCAGCGATCAGTGAGGGGGTGCCCGGCAAATTGTAGATGTCGAAGGCCTGATCGTTTTTGGCGATCGCCTGGTTACCGGCATCACAGATTTTATTTGATACAGTGTTCTCACCAGGTGAAATGCCTGCGTCGGCCTGGAAAAGTTGTTTCCATAATTGGCGCCGATATTGCGGTGCCTGGCAAAGCACAGGGCTCACTTGGTCGACGGTTTGCTGTTTTCCGACGAGAGTGACCGGGAAGATCTCAATATTAAATCTTTCGGAGAGCGCTTCCAGGGCCGGCTCAATAATTTGGCAGTTGTGACATAACGGATCGGCAAAAACGTAGAGGGTACGCTGATGCCCACTGGATAGGGGAATGGTGTACTGCCCTGTTTTTGCCGCATTACGTAGTGCCTTGGCAACGGCCTGGTACTGATCTGCTGTTACTTTCAATTCAGGCTGTGAGGTTGCGGCAACGGTGTTCGAAAGCGTGTTTGGCGTAACTTGCTGCGTTAGTGTTGCTGACATATCCTCCGGTTGATTTGAATACCAGAAGCCTGCTATAGCCAAGCTGAGGGCTATGGCGCTCATCATGTAACCTAATCGTTTCCAACAGCGGCGATATGCTTGGCGTCGGTGTAGTAACGCTGCATTAATCGCGTGAAGCATCTCAGCAGCATCCTTCGTTCCAGAGCCCTGTACGATTGCCGCTGGGCCAAGATCACGATTATCGTGCCAAATGGCGTCATCTTTTAGGTAGAAACGAGGATACGGGCCGGGATCGAGTATGGCGACCACCTGGTCGTTTTCTTGTTTGTGATTAAATACGGACAAGGTTCTGCCCTGCAGTGAAGCAGTATAGTTCGATTTCATTGTCATTGACTCTATGGTGTGGGCTTATCTCGCCCGAGGGATGAAGTGGGCGCGGCCAGGTTTTTGGGGGGAGGTATTCGCTCCAGGGATGGTGGCTTTCGTCTGCAGCGGTGCTGTTTCGCTGGTAGTCTTCTCCGTAGTGTCCATTAGAGGCTGCAATATCACGATTGGAGCATCTTCATCCTCATCGAAGACTGGTTCACTGAGGACAGAGGTATTCGTTGTGCGATTATCGATGATCAACCCGACGCTGCGGAGTTCGTCCTCGAGGCCTTTAATGGCTTTATCCATCCTGTTTTCCGGCACGGGGATTGATGTGTGAAGGCGTTCCTCCATCTGAGCTACAACGGTTTCCCAATTAGCGACAGCAATGACTCCTGCACCTTCAATAAAAGCCTTCGGGCGTCCCGTTGATGCCAGGGTGTACCAAAGTGGCCGATCGAGACCTTTGAGCCAACGGAATCGAGCGCATGGCAGGCGCATATCCAGGTTATGTAAGGCATAAAGCGCTGTACGTGTTGTTGAATGGTGTTTAAGCCAATCTTGAGCAGCTGGTGTCTGCGTTACTTTTTCGAATGCCTTGCTGGCGAGCTGAAGTACGGGATATCCCATTTGTCCTTTGTCCCGCCTGCTTTTGATAAGGCATGAACGGTTCAGGCTATCGAGCAGAGCTTCAGCGGCTTTACGATCGTTTAGAAATGCGACTAGGCCAAATATGGCAACCAGAGCTCGCTCATGGGCGCTAAAACTTGAAAAGCTTTCTAACGGAGTGCCAAGTTGGCATTCGAACGCAGTTTGGGTTCTATGGGTATCAAGGCGATCACCAATAATCAGCTTGTGTTCAACTGCAAATTCTTCCGGCCACTGGGCGCTGCGATGTTCAGGCGGGTCAACGTTCAGCAACTGTGTCTTTTTATCGCCATAGCAGAGTGCCGGTATTATGCTTGGAGAAAAGCGCGCCATGATATGGGGTAGGGTATAGACATCAATATGGCGCCGGGTCTGGTTCCGCGGATGGTTGCGCACCATGAGCAGCCCACCCATAACAATCAGGACCATCGGCGCCAATAAGATCCCCGCAGTATGATTCATAACGTCGATAAACTGACCCCATGACAGTTGATTAACTTGACTGCCTGCCCAGGCAAGGAGGTTGAGCTTTTCTGCGACCTGGTTATGGACACGGGGAAAGTCGCATAATGACCACAGTTGGTAAAGTAGCCAACAGCATCCGTACATTACAGGGGGTTGATAGATCCAAAGCAGAAATGCTGCCAAAGCGGCAACGAGTAGCAACATAAGACCTTGCTCGTTACCGGCTCTGGGCTGCAGGTGACTTTTGGCATTCATGAATTACTCCAATATGTTTAAACCCAGTCATAAGGAAAATGACTGGGTTTAAACAAGAGGTTGCACCAAATAGGGATGTTGGAAAAGAAAGAGCGCCTAGAAAGGCGCTCGATAATATGAACTGAGTTGAAAAAATTAAAAATGAGTTAATAAGCCAAAGATTTTTGTTTCACGAACTTGTTGAAAGTGTTGCCTGAGTCTTTTTCTGGTCGATAAGATGATGACAGTAAAGCATCCAACTTGCGACCAAAGTTCATGCATTTACTTTCCGTTCCTGCACTGATACGGAAGTAGGGGAAATAAACGTCATTAAACTTCAGTGTTAGCATATTTCCATTGCACTCATACCCTGAAAGTTCGAGTGTCGTCTTTCCTTGGTAAATGGACTCAGTAGTTGACACCAACAACATGGTTCCACTTCTAACGTCAATGCCTAAATATTTACCTGCATCCAAGGTTTTGAGTTCATACTCATCGGTTGGAGAAAACTCATTGCACTTGAATACCTCGATTACGTTACGTGTTTTTGATTTTGATTTTTCTTGCACTTTCGAAAATGCATAAATGAACGTTGCGCCAATTACCAGGAAGATGTAAGGCCACGATGGGTTGCTTCTTGCGTCTGATACGTAAAAAAGAACCATTGAAAAGAGTAGGCAGCCTACACCAGAGGTTAATGCAAAAAGTAAAAAGAGAGTCCTTAAGTGATTTTGGTATTTCGTCATTTTATACCATCTCCATTTCCATTGTTGTTACTTCTCATATTAGATCTTACACCAGGAGATCTTTGTAGTCCATTTGAAAAGCCGGCAAAGATACTTTTTGTTGATTCAACCATACCACCAAGAATGCTTGCAGCTTCACGACCGCCGAGCCATGAGATGATGTAGTCAGGCATGGTCACTTGCAACCCGAATACACGGGTAACTGTAGTAGTGCATATGCGGGCATAAAGAGTAAGAATGCCAATTAAAGAGAATATTCCGGTAATAGAGTTTGCTTGAACGTTCGCAATGGCAGGCCCTAGCATGAGGTTGAGTAGTGTACCCATTACGATCAACGTTATGCTTGCGAAGATAAATCCGAAAACCATTAACATTGGCCTAATCATAACGTCAATGAGAAAGATATATCCATATGCAGAACGATGGCCTCTATCTCCTTCTGTTCCGATATGAGTTGCCGCCCATAAGGTACCACCAGTGACGCCAACAAACACACTGACTATCCAGTTCGCAGCCGCTGTTAACCAATAGATAAATGGTATAAATGGTAGATAGATTGACAGGCTAAAACCAATACCAAACAACATGAAAAGAATAAAGTAAACAATCGGAGAGAGGGCATCCAATCCAGCCGCGATACCTTGAGTAGCATTACCAGAAAAGGCGCTGGCTACTTGCCCCCAAAAACCTTCAGTGGAAACCGCAGCAAGAATTTTCGCACCAGTGAATATGCCTAGCGCAGCTTCTGCACCACCTAACGTAATATCACCGACATATTTCATTTTCAGCATTGGATTCATTTGGTTTCCAGTTCCAAAGTCACTGCCTAACTCTGATGTCGCGATAGCGTTCGCTAATTTCTGCATGGGGGAGTTCAAGAAACCGACAAATACTGCACTGGCCTCAGATGCATCTAAGGATTGCTGGGTATCTTTAGCGCTTTCGGTCCCGAGTGGAGGTACAAAAGAAGTATTTTGCTTTTGGGATCGATATACGGTGAATACATTATTAAATAGATCGCTTACGCCAACTTCACCAATTCCAGAGCGACCAGTAATCACGGGTTTTAGCTGTACGGCATCGTTAATTTTATTATTTGCAGTGGCAAATGTTTGATACCACGATCCGAGGGCAAGCCACCCGCTTCTCTTCAACTGAGCGGCCAATACCTCAGCCAGTTCGCTGGTTTGGCCTTGAGCGTTTAGGGTTTGATCGATGCGATTTTCGTAGGCCTGTGCGGCCCTTTGGATGTCAGTTTCGGCGTCCGGAAGCGCGCCAGCCCCACTGTTCTGCTTGTTGACTAATGCCGTTACAAACTGAGCGGCGGCTGTCGACAGGTTATTTTGCATTTCATTCATGGCGCTCCGTTGCGCGCTGATAATGCTTTCCGTGTTTACAGGGGCAGGGAACAACCAGCCTGTGGTTTTGTCGGCGAGGCTTTCCGGCAGTCGAGCTGCGCCGCACAAAGCGCTTCCGTTGCCGATTTCAAAACCATCGCTCAGGGCCTTGATGCCCATTAGTGGTGTGCCGGCCTGGCCGTATTGCTGATACATGTCACGCAGTTCGGTGTTGGTACTGTACATGCACAGGTTCATTTCATAGATGGCTCTCGCGGCACTGACCGTTTGTGGTGCCACGGGTTGTACGACCAGGCTGTAGCCGTCCTTGAGCAGATCGACCGTGCGGTCGGTGACAACGTTCGCGCTGCCAATGCCCATAACGGATGCCGCCCACAAAAATATCAGTTGAGCGATAGACCAGCCTGACACAGTTGGCACCAAGGTCATGAACCCAGCGGCTGTGCTGACGGGACCGACCATTGAGCTCCCTTGGCTGAATACTTTGCCGCGCTGTCCGGCCTTGACCAGGTGCGTGAGGGTTACCACCAAGAACCACACCACGGCGATCGCCATGACGATGCCGTTAAAAACGAAGAAAAGTTCACCGACCATGCTGGTTTCGGTAGATAACGGATTGGTGACAACGTCACCAAATATCATAACCAATGCCTGACGAGACAGATCATCGGTGCGTTTAGCTGCCTGCTCGATCGTGCTGAAGCTGACTGCGGAATCCGCGTGCGCGCAAAGGCAGAACAGGCCCAACAACAGGCCTGTGGCGAGTTTTCGAAAGGCATTCATAAGATTTCACCAGTCGGAGTGCCTGACGTAAACAGGCAAGAGGGAGTTATTGAGTTGGGCGTTCGTACCGTAGAAGAACTTTCCACCAGGTGTTTTCCCGAAGAAAGTCGGGCAGGCTACCGGCCTCCTCCTGGGAAAGGCGTTGATTGCGTAATTGCCATAGCCGCCAGGTGGAAATAAACGCTTGTAGTAATGGTATCGCTGCCATAGCGAACAGTGTCAAACACAGTGTTGCGGTCCGGATCAGCAGAGCCGGGGTAAATACCTCGCCGGCCAGAACCAGCAGAATGATCGACAGAGCGATCAGTATTGGTACTGCCCCCAAAACGAGACACAGATGCTTGCGCCGCCGGAATCTGTCTATCAAGGTGCTCACAGACTCGCCGCTTGCGATCACTGCTTCCTCAAACTGTAGCGTGGGGAGTGTTTGTTGATGTTCAATCCGGTAGCCGTAAGCAAGCATCAGACTGCGCTTCAAGTTGTTGGCGAGTGAAGGGCCAATTTTTGTCGCTGCGTAACGCAGTTCCGATAACGGTAGGAACAGATTTGCAGTGAAATACAGTCCCTTGCTGGCGCGCTTCCAAGACGTTTTAGATTTCGGGGATTGGTCAGTCATTACGAGCCCCTCCGGCGCTGAGTTCGTGCAGCTTGGCCTGCAGTTGTGGACGATAAACCTCGTTGGCATTTAGGCCCAGTTGTTGGCCTTGCAGGACGTTGCCTTTTTGCAGCTGCTGCTTTATCCCCAACAGCAACCAGTTTTGTTGCGCTTGCACACGGATAGATTCACGCGCCAGGTTGTCTCCGTCCATCGCCTGCAGGTCGGTTTGATAGTCGGTGTTGGCATAGCGCCGACCGACGTCGAACTGCTCAAATTCCCGCTCCGACATCATCCCGGTACGCCGGGCTTCATCAGATGCTGTCTGGTTGAAGTAGGCGGCAGCTGATGGGATCTGCATCACTTCTTTCAGTACATCGCGTGTTGCTTCACTGGGTTGACTGGAGGCCACCATGGCCAACATGGGTTCGCGTGCCGCTGTGTTCACTGCTTCGTACTGCGTCATCAGGCCGATATATTGGCGGCCGGAGGCGCTTTTTACTTCGCCTTTACTGAGCTGTTTCCCGGCCGAGGCTGGAGCACTGTTAAGTGCGTAAGCCATTGCTGCGTCGGTCTGTTTCTGATCGAAGGTTAAATCAGGCGCTTTGCCTTCAGCGCCGGCGCCATCGAGTAGGGACGTAAACCGCTTATCACCCCCCGGCAATTCAGAGAGGCGGGTGCATACCCCCGTGCCGCCGTAAGCAGCCATATCGGTGGCATCGCAGTAATCGGCATGCACGCCTGCGGCCCGAAAGGCTGTCTGTTCAGGTGCTGGAGCCGGGGCGGTCCATCCTTGGCGGATCATGGCATTGCTGATTCCCTGGCCCCGCGACAGCGCACTTTGTCGCGCGCGAGCGCGACTTTGAACTTGTGTAGCCATACCCGAACCAGATTCAGTACACAGGCTATCCGGTATGGTATAGGTTCGGCGCGATCGCTCGAGGCGTTCGGTTTGACGAGCAAAAATATCTTGATCGCGTTGTGCTTGTGCTGCTTGTTCGATTTGCGTGGCGATCTTGCCGCCGTTTTGGTTAATGGCGGCGCCGATCTGCTGCTGTGTAGCGGCCATCCCTGTCAATGTACCGCTCATCTGCCCAAGGACCGGAGCGACCTGTGTCTCAATGGGAACGCTAGAGGTTACGACAACGGAGACAGCGTGCACTGGAGAAGCTAATGCGGAGAGTACCAGCACGACCAGAGGGGAGAGCCTCATGGTAGGAGGGTATGATTTCATTTCAAAGCGTCCTCAAGAAAATACCGGCAAATAGCGCGGCCCAAAAAATAGTGTTGTAAGCGAGGATGTGGAGGTTAGGTCTGCGGAGGAAAGCACGGATATACCAGTGATAAAGGCGCATGGTTGCTCCTTATGCTGCATCCCCCTGCACATAGCCGAGGCTTGCCAGCATGTCGTTGGCCAGTTGACGAATGGCGCCGCTTTCATCGTCATTGCCGGCGCGCTTTTTCATCATCGCAATATGTTTTTCTGCTGAACCGCCTGGGAAGGTTTTGGCCAATAAACGTCGGGCCGTTTGGCCATCCAACGCGTCATACAGCATGTTGCGTAGAGCGCGGTTTACCGGGGTCGAGTTTAATGCCCAGAGCCGCAGTGGCCCTGCGGTGTTTTTGAGCAGCTGAGCCACGTTGCCATTGGTGGTTTGGAAAACGGCCAGAAACGTGACGCCACTTCCATCCGGCGCGGCGCCGCGGGTTGTGTTGAGCAACCTATTTAGTGTGGTACGCGGCACCTTGAAAGTTTCCTGCAGAATAGGGAAGTCCTTAGTCCTTACCCGCATCAGATACAGGGAGTTGGCGGACTCCAGGATTGTCTGCGGGTAATCATCCAAATATTGCGAAGCGAACACCGTGCGGATACCGAATTTTCGTTTCTCGCGATCTTCGGTTTCGAGTGCATCCCATAAAATGTCGATACCTCTGATGTTATGCAGCTCATCGATAAAGATGAGTTTGACCTCCTGATCCAGTTGTTCGATGCGTTTTCGATGCAGTGGTACATAACGTGGATCCAGATGATTGTAGAGTTCATCCTGGTACTGTGGCAGATAGAAGTCGTTAGCGCCGGCCAGATGGCGGGCGAACTGATACATGATACCTGTCTTGATTTTACCTTCCGGAGTTTGATTGCCGGCTACGTTGTTAACGTCGACGATACGAATGCGCGTATTTGGGTTGATGGAGTACCGCGTGCGTCCCGATATCAACGGGTAATCGAACAGCGCCTGTGTCAGACAGCGTGACACATAATGCAGTAATGACTCATCCGATCCGGGACGGTTGACGTTAGCGAAGACATTGCGCATTTCCTCGCTGTTTAGCGCCCCCTGCAGGTCGTTGAGCTCAGGTACAGCTTGAGCCTGTGCTAACGCAGCCTCGGCAACGCAGCCGGCAGTGAACAGCATATCGCGGACTTCGTACCAGGTAGCGATCTCCCACCAAGCGGCATCATAGCGACTCAGACAGCCGCTTGTTTCCAGCGCGGCATCAACCTCCGGAACCAATGACGCTCCATAACGCACCGGTTCAATGTCGCTGTTCTTGCGGTACACCATCTCAATAGCGCGTGTCAGGATCTGCCTGCATGATGGGGCATCAGGTGCAGTGCCCAGCTGTGGATCGATACACAGGCTGGTCAACAGGCCGAGCAAGTAGTCACGTTCAGTGCTGATGGGCGCTTTAAGCCCAAGTTGGATATCGAACGGATTGCGGCAGAAATCTGCTGTATTACGCAGAATAATACTGGCAATTTTGTCCTTTTGTCCGTGGGGTAGGCTGTCATAGACCAGATCGTAAAAGCCCTGAGCGGTAAAGCCTTTGTCAATGAAAGCCATAAACGGCAGATCAGTATTACCGTTAGTGAGAGCATCGAGGTGAAGGCTGTTCGCTAACAGGGATTTTCCCGATCCTGGAGGACCTGCGAGCAGCTCGGTGTGCTTTTCCTGCAACGAACTGCCCAAGCCGATCGGATAAGGTTTGCCGTCGACGGTCTGGAAAATTGCGTTACCTTCGTTGCCCCAGGGGCTCGCTGGCCGTTGCAGCGGCATCAGTTTTAACGCTTCAGACAAAGGGGGGTACATCAGCGTTGGCGCGCTGAAACTAGACACCATAGGTAGAGTGTTGACCCAGGCACGAATGGGATCGCCGAAAGTACGGGTCACTGTTGTAACACCCCAGCTCTGGATTGCTTTTTGCAGTAACGTCAGATTGCGTTTCAAACGGCTTTTGTCTGCGTCCCAGGTACTGGCGGTGATACTCATCATACAAACAGGCTCTTTCTTGTGCTGCGCCATCAACCATGAAATGGAGTCGTAAATATCTCGTAGTTTAGGGACGAAGGCGGCAAACGACAGTAGCTGCTGCTTTTTTTCCAAAGCCTCACCGCCGCCGGGCATCAAGTCCAGACGTAAGCGCCAGGGTAACTGCCGTGGTACTTTGGTGAACAGCTGGGCAAAGGATTCGGGGCGCTGAGGTGCCAGCGTCATGGCCAACTGACCGTGATAGAGTCCGTCGACCTCGATCAGACTGCCGTGGGTGTCGACCTCGGTGTCGCAGAACTGGAAATTCAAGTGCGGCGCCAGGGCTGCGCTGATATCGTCGCCGCGCAATTTTCCTTGAGGGATCACGCGATCGCCTGGCAGCAGGGGGCGCCACTCTTCATGGGTACTTAGCCGCTCTATTTCATCGCGGATCACATGGCCAGCTTCATGCGCGTCAAGCAATCGAACCATCACGCCGTCGTTGCCGTCGGCCAAATCAGTGGCCAGCTTATCGATAAATGCGTCGTGGCGCAGCTTAAGGCCTTCAAACTCGGCGTAAATCGGGTTTTGCCCGAAACGGGCTTCAGGCAGATCTTTGAATTGAGTATTCTGCCGCTGTATTTCTTCTCTTCGTTCACTGAGCGGCAGGGCGCCAATGGCGGAATACACGGTAAGCCAGACTCGTTCGCGGGCGACATACGGCGTGAGTTTGACGATTTGCTCATCGACCAGGTCATCGAGAGCCAGACCAAGCTTGCGGTAGGCGCGGCGTTGCGGTTCGACGAGACGAGTGATTTCTTCGGCGCTGCGCGTTGGATCGCGTTCAAACACGATGCTGATTTTATGACCCAGGCTTTTGAAATCGCCGGTCAATGCATCGCGTAATTTCAGAACGAAGCGCAGGAAGCTGTCCGGCGTCGGTGTTTCATTTTCGTGCTGGGGAACTGCCTCACTGAACTCGCGAAAAGCGCCTAGGATCTCAAAAGTGCTGGCATAGTCGTTAGTTTTAGTGACGTGTATGTAGGGAGCATCAAGTGAGGGGTGTCGGATTTTGTCGTCTGGTGTCAGGCCTATGACGGTACGCAGGTCACAATACTGAGCGAAATCGCGGCCTAGGACATAACGGGAAAAATAGGCAAAGAGATCTTCGATTTTATCGATAATCACAGTTAACTCCGGGACAGATAGTCGTGATAGAAAGCGCGCCACCAGGTTGTTCCAGCTTCAAGACCGTCAGTGGCCAGCTGGCCTTTTATACGTGCGGGATGTAACACCAACGCGAGATGTTGCCAGCGCTCCGCTGCAGTTTGTCGACCTTCCTCATCCAGTTTGCTCAGAGCCTGGGCGAACGCTTGCGGGTGTGTGGTGCCCCAAGCTTGTTTGACGGGACTGTCGTGGGTTGTCAGCCAGTCCAGTAACGCTTGTGCGTCGCTGCGATATTCATCGTCGGTGGAAGATAACGCCTGCACGATAGCTCGCTGCAGATGATTTGCATCTTCCGGAGCCAAAGCAGGCAGATAAACCATCACACCCGCTTCGGCAGAAACAGAGTCGAGTTTTTGCCAGGCTTCGCAAATTGGATCTGCGACCCCCAGGTTGTCTTGGGCAGTATTCAATGGATTGGTGTCCCTAAACACGACCCTGTTATGTGGGGATGAATAACCGCAATAGTCACAACTATGACCGCCACGGCGAGCCTGATCATCCAATATGCCGCGCTGCGCAGGCGTGAGAGCATGCCCGGTAACTCGCCGGGAGATGGAGAAAATAAGCATGAATTTTTCCAGAGATCCTGGTAGCAGGAAGGCCATCCCGAATGGGATGGCCTGGTACAATTAACCAGCAGTTACTGGCTGCATTCCCAACTGTTTCTGACTGCGGTTTGCGACCTGGTCAAGTGCCAATAATGCAGCGCCGGCTATAATTGCAATCATGATGTGAGAAACTTTAATCTGAGGGTTATTCTTCTTAGATATCATCATGATAATTCCGGAAGCTATTAAAATAAGGCCGATCACACCGCTAGATTTAACAAAGGGGTCTTTCAGTGAAATTATCCCGTTAAGGACGTTTGTGATTGAGTCGGCAATATCATCGTCTGCATGAGCCAGCGGGGCAACGACCATGCTAACCACAGCGGCCAGAATACTGGCGATATGTCGACGAATGGCATCGGCCACCATATAGATTTTGACTGCCGCGTGCAGGGGAGCATTTTTCAGGGTTTTCAGAACGTTCATTTCTACCTCGTAGTTTTACCAATGGATATTAAGAGTGTTTTGCAGTGCATCGAGTACACGCGGATTGGCGGCGAGCATAGTGCCGATGATCAGGCGCTTTGCGCCGCTAACAACGTCATCACCGGCACTGAGCCCGGTGTGGCCGTCTTTCTGTGAACGCCGCAGGCGCAAAAGCCCCTGAAGCGCGTAAATCACGCCGACCAGTTGTAACAAGGTCAGGGTTGCGTTGATGGCCGTGGCGGCCGGGCCGTATTTTCCTTCGGAGACATAGGCGATGGCGCCAAAGGTCACGCTACCGAGTGCCATCTGGTTCGATGTAGCGTTCATCACCTGGTGAAGGGCGATAGTGGCTCCGCACATCACGACAACGGTGACAATTTTGCCGGCGCCGTCCTGTACCTGCCCGCGTCGGGCTTTGCCGGCGATGCTGCTCAAGTGCATGGCCATCATGACCAACCCACCAACTAAACCGATCGCCAGCACCAGGCGAATACCGACGTCTGTCACATTGTTGACTGCGTTGGCCAGCATCTGGACCAAATCCATAGCGTTCCTTACCGAATGGTTCCGGCGGAGGTGATCACCTCACGTTTTTCAGTATCGATACGCAGTACTGTTGCGCGCCCCAGGGCATCGCCTGGTCGTAATGCCCAACTACTCCCCTGATAAGTCACCCAAGCCAGGTCCGGATACAGACTGGTTATCGAGGCTCCTTTGAGGCTGTGGTTCGCGTTTGAGCGACGTGAGGCAGTATTTCCGGTTGGCTTAGCGGTAGGCATAACCGCAGCAGGTTGGGGCTGTCTTACAGCTTGTGCAGCAACTTGCTGCTCAAGAGCACGCAAGCGCTGATCCAGTGATTTGAGACCTTCTCGATTATCGCGAGCGTATACCCACACGTTGTCTAAAGCTTGTGCCGTTGCCTGCTGCGCATTGTCCTCGACGTTAGTTAGCGATGAGGTTTCACCGACAGGTTCAAGTTCGCGATCTGCTGATTCGATATGCACTCCTGCTTGGGGGGACCGGGGTGCTGCTGGCGCTGGAGTTGGAGCTGGCGTGGGCTGTATTGGTGTCTCTTGAGTCACGAATTGGGTGCTGCCGCTACTACCACTGGACTGTGGTGTGTTGCGTAGCACACCATAGGTGATGATGGCTAACAGCGTGATTATTAGGGCGATCATCTGAAGACGTGTAACTTTTAAGCCTAAGGGCAATGTGATCAGCCGTGGTTCTGATGGCTTACGAACGATCGAAGTCTCTGCCTCGATTGGTTCATCCAGTTGCTCGTCCGGGGGGGGGTTATTCAGGTCGAAATGAGACTTAGACATTAACGCTCTCCTGCGAGGGATGTGGTAATAGCATCCCGATTGATGCGATCGCTGGCGTATACGCCTTTCATGAAATGAATCGCGATGGTTTGGTTTTTGAAGACTTTCACCTGTTTGACCGGTAGCCGTGCCGCGTCGGCCGCCATCACCTGCCCGGCTTGAGTACCGATACCGCCGGCGACGGTGCCCGCGAGGGCTGAACCTTTCACCTGTCCTGTACCGCCGCTGATGGTGCCGGCATTGGTGGCAAGGATTTGGGTATTTTGCTGTTCGTACAGCTGACCGGCTTTCCCTATGCCCATGGCCAATGCAGGCAGCAAGATGCGACTGACGTACCGATTATTGACGTCGCTGGCGACGGTAGATTGCAGGGTGTCGTCCTGCAGCGCGTAGGCATCAACCTGGTAGTCGACGCCATTAAGCGTCATACGAGTGAAGTGGATCACGACACCATCGCCAGCCAACTGTATGCCCTTAGCGGTGAATTCTGCGCCGGCAAACTGACCGGCGGGTATGTGGGCCAGCACCAGTGAGTTGAGGTTGTCAGAATCGATGGCATTGTCGACCACCGCCGGGCGGCGAGTGTTTGGCGGCACAATGACGGCATCACCAGATGTACGAGCTGAGGAAGGGATTTCCGCGGATACAGTTGCCTCTCTTCCTGGCAGGCTCTGTGACCACTGACTGAAAGCGTTATTGCCGTTCCCTGGTTCGTGTTCCCCTGCAGCTGGTGCCTGCCCAAAGGTGCCAGCTAACTGCATGTTTCCCGGTCGCCAGCGATCATTGAGTAGCTTCAGATAGCTTTTTAACGCTGCTTTTTGATCCTCTTGGATGGCTCCGCCAGACTGCGGAACTGAGGTAGTGTCGGTTTCCGCGGTTGTTTTAAGGGCTACCGGCGGAGGCGGCTCATTTGGTGTTTCGATTTGCACATCACTCATGCGTAATGAAGCGATAAAACTACCATCGCTGGCAGCTGCCGCTTCTGAACCAATACGGTTACCCGTTTTGATCAACTGCTGATATTGCGCAGTTTCCTGAGAGGTAACCGGCGCGCTATTGGCCAGGTTGTTAATAGCGTATTGCGATGGGGTCGGCGCCGGTTGGTGCAAATAGCCCCAGCCCACAAATAACAGCGCGAGCAGGCCGATACCTCCGGATAACAGCAGGAGCAGGCTTTTTTTGCCGTCACTCGCCGCATCTTTTTCGATGGCCATAAGGTTACTCCAGATTGATGGTCAGTGGTGTATTGCGGCCCTGCACAGAGAACACCACCTCCGGAGTGAGCGGCAGTTTCCACACATGGGTGCCGTCAGCCGCGGAAGAGGTTTCAACAAATGCATCGCGTAATTCGCTTCGTGAGCGGATATAGAGGTCGTCTCCCATCTGCCAAACGGCAGTCAACGGAACTCCACCGCCAGTTTTGAGATGACGGGCGCCATCGGGCGGGACGCCGTCCAGAAACGCCTGCAGCGTAGGATTATCGAGGCTGATTTTCTCGCGTGCGATCGGCAGGGCTTTTGCCGATGGTCCGCGAAGAGGGATCCTCAGGTTTAGACTGCTGTCGGTGATCTGGGCCCTGCCGGCGTTGTCCGGTTCGCCACTGGTCAGTGCTATGACGACGGGAACCGGTAATCCCTTCAGGTAGACCGTTACGCTGCCGGTGTCGTAAGCGCGCCGGGCCTGAACGGACATAGCTGGGCTGTCGGGAATGTAATTCACTTCAAAACCAGCGTTGTTGCCATTAAGAGGTGGTGCTGCAATCGGCCACGGCGCCCCGGTTTCGTCTGTAAACGAAACAGAGCTCGGGAAATTCGGTAGGGCGCGGAGCATCGGCAATGAGGCACCTGGCGACAGGTTGACTGTCAGAGAGCTAACCCGTGGTACCGCTGTTACCGGTGAACGGCTTTCACTGCGTTGAAGTTGGTCAAAAGTATTACGTAGGCTGTCCACCTCGCGTGGTGAGAGCGGCGCCATTTGCTTTTGGGCATAATCCAGCGCCGGCAAAGGCAGCGGTGGCGAGCCATCCTCCGGTAAGGACGTTGTTGGCTCAGGTGTTGTTGTTACGGGGACATGTTGCGGGGCATTGACAGGTGCCTCGCTCAACGTTTGTGCCGGTTTCCAGGCGGGGGCAGGCGCAACTTCGGTTGTAGCCGCGCCTGCTGCTTGCGCCAGGGTCAGCAGAAGCAAACCGGTCAGAGGGGTTTTCATGTTATTTAGCCTCGAAAGTAATGAGCTGGGACACTTCCATGCCGGTGTGTTTAAGACGGGGGTCGGTACGCTGGATAAGCAGTGACATCACAAATGACTGTTCGGGCAACGATGTCACTTGGCCGGTGAGCTTGAGTTTTATCGGATATTGGATCTTCCAGGCATAAATGCCGTTCTCGAGCGTTCCTTTGCTAACCACTACGCCGGGGGAGGTCATAATCGACATGTTCATCTTTTTGTCTTTCACTGCAGTCAAAACGTTGGAGGTGGTCAGGGCGGTGTAATAACTGCGGAATCCATCGTCTGAGAAACGTGCCTGTAGCGCATTCATCTGGCTGCGATAATGCACAAAATCGAGCGTAAATGCCTCACGCAATACCTGTGCGCCAAAGTCGGTCACGTTGATATCGCTATAGGCCGGTTGATCAGTGGGATAAAGCGGCGTGATCTGCCCATCCTGTGTGGCGAAATACTTCACTGGAGGGTGTAAGGCGACATACGCCAGTATGGCGATAATAAACGCACATACGACGAGAGTGACGCTTTGCCACAAGTTAACCGCCAGAGAACGACGGGCAAAATCGGCGTTGAGCTGACTGGCAATATGCTGCGCCACGGCAGCTGCGTAGGGCGCTTCACCTGCAGAAGCAGGCGGGGTAACTGGCTTTTTCATGGTGACTGTCCACGGGTGAACCCCGTCGCAGGTGAACTGGACGGGGGATCGCGTTTATGGCTGAACATCGCGCGAATGCGCGGTGGATTATCGGGAGAAAATATACCCATCGGAATTGCCGCTGTTGCCGGCCGATGTTGGCGCGACAGTAGCAGACTGGCTGTAGGTGGTTGGCGTGTAGGTTGGCGCCGCGTTCATCGAACGGGTTGTCACCAAACCGCCAGTTTGGGACGACAGGTCACCCCATGGGTCTATTTTACTGGGTATATAAGATTGGATCTTGTCACGTACCGCGCGGCAAACTTTGTCCTTGATGCCATTGAGGATCCCACTGAGATCACCAAATGTCGGTACTGTTATGGCCGTGCTGATACTACCCAGGCATTGCTGCAAGCCACCGGATACCTGGTTTTCACGCTGCGACCAGGCCTCGGCAGCTTTACGATCTCTTTCATAGCCCGCTTGCGCACCCACCTGCGCGGCAGATACCGCCCGACAGTTGGCGGCGTGCGCCGATAGAGAAACATTGCCAATTAATAATGCGACCAGGAAAAGTTGACGGATCATGAGAGCTCCTATGCCCCTGGGCGAGGGAATGCGGTTGCGGGTTTGACTGTATTCTCCGGCACGTCGTCCCGGCGCTGCGGGGTGTGCGCCGGAGGCGTGTACTCGCGCGTGAACCCCAATTGTTTATGCAGCGCCGGCGGGCACTTTGCCGGCTCAACGAGAGGGGCATACAACCGCTCTTTTTCGCCTTTGAGATTGAACACAAAAGCGTTGCTAGCACCTTCCTCATTGTTGATGGCATTACCATGACCGATCGGTGTTAGGCCTTCAGGAGTGATAATGTTGAGCGTCAAATAGCGATGACCATTGGTATGAGTACAAAGTTTGCCGAGTACTGGGTGATATGCATCCTGATATTTCACCATTCCCTGTACATAGTCGCCGAGCCCTTTGATCAGAAGCAATTTGAGTTGTTTCTCCGCATCCAGTGTTTTAATTAGCGCGGTGCCTGCATCCTGGGTGTGGGCCGGTAGAGGTGTAACTGCAGGACGTGTTGACGGAGGTTCGGTACCTTCCCCATTAGGTTTTAACCAGACCAGTCCGTGCTGCAGTGTTGGCATTGGAGGAATAGGCAGTTTTGCCTCGGTTGCCAGCTGGATCACCTGTTGCTGCAGTGCGTGATAATGCGTCATATCATAAGCATGCAGCGCCGCCGGCGGCGCCAACTGCTGTTCGTTCCGAACTAATAATGAGGGGTCGATAGCCGGCTTTATTTCCCAATGGTTGCGGTGCGTGGTGATCTGCTCCGTTTGTTCTACGCCGTGTTTGTCTACCACTACCTTCCCTTGTGGGTCTCGCATTTTTGCCTCTACGGTGACCTCTTTGCGGCCGAGCCAGGTTAGCGTGACGATATCGCCTTTGGTCAAGCCACTCTCCGGTACTACCCGAGACAGTTCTTTGCCCCAGACAAACTTCTCTCCGTCTGCTGTACGCAGTTTGATGTAGTAACTATTACTCTCAGAGTTATCGAAGTTGTACTTGGCCTGTCCATGATCGAGTAATGTGCCGGTCAATCCCGCTTCGCCTTCAGCACGACTGGCATTTTGCGCCGCCTCTTGTGGCAGCGATACCGGTTGAAGCTCTGGCGGCAAGGCGTTTGCTGATTGCATCGAAACGGAGGATTTATTGGGTTCCGCTGCTTCAGGGACAATCGCGGATATCGGTGATCCCGCCGGTGACGGTTTGTCAGCGGGGGCGGGTTCGTCGGTGAGGCGCTGCCTTGCTTCCTCAAGCATCACCTGCTGCTGGGCGTTCTTCATTTTGAGGTCGAGGTTGTATTCCGCAATCAATGTGATGGCACGTTGTTTGAATTCGTCGCTGCCGGTGAGTTCAATACGACCACGGTACTGCTCTCGCGCAACCAACAGAGCACTCAGGATCATGGCGTCGTTCTGGCTGGCTTGGGCAGTCGCCATCAACAAGCGATCACCGTGGTCAACAAACGCCGCTTCGCCGGCAAAAAGATATTTCACTGAACGACCGTCTGCTGCCATTTCATGAGTGATCTGTTGCATTAAGGCATCCAGATCTAATGGTTTCGCCGCGCGCGTCTGGCTACCAATAGGCGTCTCAATGTGGATACCGTCGACTTCTGCAGAAGATGAAGTTGGATCAGCCTGTTCTTTTTCTACTGCAGGTCGCGGCGCCAGCCGACTGGCAAAAGAAACGGGTTTCTCCGGTACGGAGTCTTCTGCCTCCGAGCTGGAAATAGGTGCAAAAGCTGTCGGATTTACAGGTTCTTTGTGATCTCTAGATGCGGGCTGCTCATCTACAGAAGGAGGAGATGGAATAACGATAGGGGCAATTTCTGCCGTTTTTGATTTTTCTATAAGAGCCTCATTCTCCATGACGGCGTCTGCTATATGGCTGTAGTCGGTGAACTCGTTTGGCACATTGGCAGTGACGTGATCGGGCAATACCTGATCTGATGCTGATTCAACGACGTTAGGTGTAGGTTCAGAAGGTTCATCGGTAAGCACTGGCGGAATAGCTACGATTTCTGTGTCGTTAGCCACATGATCTGGTTCCGGGTTGGTCATCTCTGGTACGACCGGAGTATTTGGCATGGTTGCCTCTTGTTGATGAGTTGGTTTTAGCATTGCCTGCACCGGGGATAGCTGTTCGCTCAGTGCCGCCAGTCCGTGAGTAATATGTAGATCATTGAAGTCCGTTAGCTCCTGCCGGCGTTCCTCCGGGCTGAACGTTGGTAATAGAACCATGCCACCGGTTAGTGCCGCGGCTTCTTCTGCTTTTTCTTTTCCTGGATTTCCCGGACGTTTCGGCTTAGGCAAGTCGTCATCTGCTAAAAAAATCATGGGACTATCGGGGTATTTATTTTTCAGCGCGCCAGCGACTTTAACCAAGTTGCCGGAGTCGACGGTCATTACCACTGGGTGATGCAGTGCCATTGCGCCGCTGGCTGCGGTGGCGTATCCCTCTGCCATAACAATGGGGGAGCCATTCTTAAGCGTACCGCCGACGACGAAGAAACATTCCTCTTTCTGACCGTTTTTGGTCAACATCTTGGCGCCGTCCGGCTTTATGGTTTGAAGAGAACGAATCTCACCGTCGACGTTGCACAGGGGAATTTTCAGGTTACCTTGGCGATCGAGGCGCACTCCCGAAGATGCTTTGACCATTTTTCGTTGAAGATAAGGGTGATCATGGCTGGCCTGTGAGAGTTGTGCGTAAATGCGACTCTGGGTTTTAGCGACAACATTTTGTTCGTTTTTTATTTCTTCGTTACGCTTGTAGCGTTCTTGTGCTGCCAGCGCTTTTTGATGCGCCAGAACGGCCGGATCGGGTTTTTCCGTAGCCAATGACCAAGTGTGCCTCATTCCTCCGTCTCTGTGGTCGGCGAACCATCCGTTAATAAAACCGTTGAGGTGACCAACGTACACACCGGATTTTTTTCCCGGCTTGTCGTCCTGCATAGCAATTCGGTGTGTCTTGCCATCCATTTCCAGCATGTTTCGTCTATCAAAGACGCCGCCTAGAGACTCAATAAAATCTTGGAACTCCCTTTTTGCATCACCTTGCTTTTCAGGTTTGGCCAGTGTGGGATCGATGCGCCACTTAGCGAGTTTGCTGAGGTCAGCCCCAGGGTTGGCATACCAGGATTTAGCTTCGTTATCGAAGGTGAGGGCGTTGCCCCCATCCGGAAGTTTTCCCGCTGCGCGAAACGCTTCTTTGCGTTGTTCAACGGGGATCACCAAATAGGTGGGTTCGGTAGCTATCATGAGGTTTCCTTACTTATTCGAAAAACTTGCGATACCACCAGGGACGGCCGGTAACTGAGGTTCCGCGGAGTAGGTGGTGGAGACGCTGAAACAACACCGTTGGGGTTAATCCGAACAGGGACAAAATTTTGTAAATGCCGAGTGCGAGCAGGCAGAACATGAAAGTCATCATGGATGGCCAAATGGCGCAAAGCAGGAACAACAGGTACACCAGAACGGGAATACCGAGGATCGTTGCCGGCCGACCGCTGTCGAGCCAGGGTGAGTAGTCTTTCCCACCGCTGTCGATCCAGGGGGAATTGTTTTTGCTCATGAACCCTCCTTGTTTCTCGCAGTAAACAGCGGATAGCCCATGACCTGTTTCGCGGTCTCTTCATCAACACGCCCGGCGGTAAACAGTCGCCATGTGTGGTCAACAATGCGATGTTCCCGCGCAGCAAGTTCACCGTTAATCATTTCTGGCCAGCGCGAGTAGTGAACTTCACCCAATTTTCGGCGCCATGCTTCATCAAGCAGAACGTATTCCCGAACCGCTTGGCGTTTACCGTCGGTGGTCGGCAGCAAACGCTGAACGATCAGGAAACGTAATGCATCGAGAAGGTCGAAGGCGACTTGCTCGCGAGCATCGGCCGGCGCCATTAGGATGCATCGAGAAAATGCATGGCCAGGAGAAAATGCGTGCAAAGTGCTGAGTGTCAGGTGACCGGACTGGGCGCACGCTACTGCTGCTTGCAAAGTCTCCAGGTCACGAATTTCACCAACCCCGATAAGGGTCGGTGCCTGGCGTAATGAGAGACGGAGCCCGTGGGCAAAACTTGGAACGTCCCGGCCGATTTCCGACTGCTGGGGTCGTAGCTGCCAGGTAGGCCCACCGAAAAGGTATTCGACCGGATCTTCGTAGGTCACCAATTTCCCGTGCGGGTGAGTTTCTCCGTAGTGCTGATATATCGACGCCAACAGGGTTGATTTACCTGAGCCGGTCACGCCACAAACCAAACCGAGGCCATCGAGGGGCAACAGGTTTTGGCGCAGGTCGTCTTCCAATCCCAGGCTGTCCAATGGGGGGATGGCGGTTGGAATGACACGCAGCGTCACTGCCATAGCGGTATTAAGCGCGCCAATCGAAGCCTGAATGAAGTTGCTGCGAAAACGGACGCGCTCCCCGCGCGCCAGCCCGTACCGGCCAGTATTGTCACCTTCGAGCTGTAATGGCCGATCTGCGCCTTGGCCGCTTTGCACCATGGCCTTGATATCAGGTGTATAGATACTGTCGATCAGGTGTAACAGTTTGGCGTGATCCAGCGGGAACTGACTGGCGGTAACCTTACGGCCATGATGATCCACGACGATTTTGCTGCCGCTTTGCAGATGGATATCGGAAACTTTATGGCGGTAACAATGGATGAAAAATTCACGGAGTCTGTCGGGGGTAAGCCCCCCGCTGAAGTCAAAATCGGTGAGGGCTATCATCAATGCTCCTGTTTTATTGTCGGGTGTTAACCGTTGGCTTCCAGCGCTTTTTATCCAGCTCGAATCCAGCGTGCTGTTTGAGCTCACGGGTACGATCACCGATCGTCACCTTGTCGCGGGAACCCGTGACTGTCTGCAGCTGTTCACTGACGACCGGCGGGGTAATGATCCCTTGCTGTAGCAGCGTGGTGTAACGCAACATGCCGGTGTAATCGCGCGTCAGGCGGTTGAAATTGCTCTCGAGCGTGCGATCAGCGCTCTCGCGCCCGTCCTGCCAACCTTTTTCTACCGCCGCGCGCCACACCGCTTCTTCATTTCCGTTCTTTGGGCGGATGTCAGTGGGAATATCAGTATTGATAGTCAACCCAGCCAGCAAATACTGTCGCCAGGTGGGCGGATTACTGACGAACCTTTCAGGGAGCAGGATGCTGTAAGTCTTATTTGCTGTGCGAATCTGCCTGTCAGTAATGTGTGCCAACGATTCTGAAGCAACTATGACCGGCGGTAACCAACCCTGACGGCTAATCAGTGGTGCGAAGGTGTACATTCTGTTCAGTGCGTCGTTTTGGGCGTTTAAAGCTTGCTGCAGCTCCCAGGCGCGCTGCGCTTTGCCGCCGCGGAACCCCACGGTCTGCCCAGCTTCGTTCATCAGCTGCCAGAGAGTGTCGTTCAATCCATGTTTATCCGGTGCCTTTGGCGACAAGTA
Source organism: Serratia sarumanii (assembly GCF_029962605.1). Lineage (NCBI taxonomy): Bacteria > Pseudomonadati > Pseudomonadota > Gammaproteobacteria > Enterobacterales > Yersiniaceae > Serratia > Serratia sarumanii. The sequence continues at coordinate 70,602 of NZ_CP124751.1, forward strand.
AGCCCCGATATCTGGGGGCGGGCCCCCTTCCAGAACGGCCGCACCGGCCGCCGTGCTGAGCAACCCCAGCCCGAGGGCAAGAGCGAGTTTTTTCATGCTGGCATTCCTTTTTTAAGGGGCAACATAAAGAACAGACGCAGCTCATGCGATTGCTGTTCAAGCTGTGCCCGCCAGTCTATTTGCGTTCGCACAAGGCGGAGTACTTGTTCGAAGGTGACGTCGCTGGCATGCAATGTGAGTGGCAACGGAAGTCGCACGCCGGTATAGGCGAATGACAAGCCGCGCATGTGAGCCAGTTGGCTGAGCAGTTCGATGGCATCACCATCCCAATCGACAGTAATGCGTTGTGAATTGGCGGTGATCTTGGGTGTGAATAAAACTGGGCGCACTTGGTTCAGCGCCTCAGATTGATAGAGCGTCGCTGTGATGTTCTGGATTGACTGCGCCGCGGGAGTGACGGCCGCTGTTGGAGTGACAATAGAGTGCGGCGCTGGCGTACAGACGCAGCCGCTTAAACCGAACAGGGCGGCGATCATAGGTAAACGTTTCATGAGAGGATGTCCTGCGAGATATGAATTATTGATAGCTGAGAACGTTAAACTGGCCCGGCCCGCAGCTATGAGCTGGTAAAGGGTTGGAGATCACGTTGTAGCTTGCACCCGCCGGAACGGCGAAGGTAATGGAAGTTTGTTTCGCCCATTGGACGTTATTGTTAATGCTGCTGGCAACATTCATGCCGTTTACGGTTGCCTCTAAAGCATAAGTGTTAATGCAACTGCCATCCTCAACATCCCATCGTTTGGGCGATTGGCCCCCGCTCGCGATGATCCAAAGCGTCGATGCCCCTTGGTTCGAGCCAGAGAAAATACCTTCGTGATAGCCCAGACTTTGATAAGCACCGTTGCTTTTCCCTGTGCCGCGCCAGACACCGTTTTGACAGACAAGCAGACCTCCGTCAGGCATGCGGCCAACCAAGCCATTTGGCCAACAACCGGTGTTCTCTTGTGCTTGGCCATCAAGCTGTAGATATTCGCCTACTGAGGCTCGTCCATCGGCTCGAACCGTTCCGCCTTTGAGCTGGCCACCGGTGTAGATCCCTTTATTGTTGACTGATCTGATCCAGTCGTTGTCGTCCATATAAAGGCCACCGCCGTGGTCTTCGTTGAGCCAACCTTTTCCGTGTTTTGTGATAAGCCAGCCCCCGTTAGAGCGGACATCCCCGTTGGCGCCAATCCAGCCGTCTGACCAGACGTTTTCCCGTGCTATCAGGCTTTTCCCGTTAACGTTATTGGCACTGTTTAGATCGTTCCCCCCCATATCTATAGCGGTGTGCATTTTATTTAGGTCTGGTCGCCCGTTGACTTGATAGCGGTATAGACGGTCACTCTCTTCAGTGCCTCCGTCTAATATATCCGACGTCAGATACGCAACCAGATGGCCACTTTGGCCATTCAGTCCCATATTAGACAGGTTGACCTGCCAGCCTCCGCCGGCGCCGTTGGCAACATTGACGGGTTCGATATACCCCCCCAAGCCAGACGTGTTCTGAGCGATATAGCGTTGGCCCTTGAACGTAATATTTTGACCGCCGGCAGTCAGTACAAAGGCGACCAGTTTGTCGGTTTGCGAAGGATTGCGTGTCACGGCAAGAATATAGGTTTGGGCGTTGTTGTTGGTCAGAGAAAACCCTGCCGGCAAATATCCTTTGTCGCGTAGGGTTTGACCGGTTAGCGTGACGTTGCCGCCCCCTTTGACCTGATTCAGCAAGGTGTCGTAGTTATCTTTCACGTATCGACGAGCTCCTTGGCTCACTGTGCTCAGGTGCGTCGCGGTGACGACCCATGTTTGTTCTTCTATATAGTTCGAATATCTTTCCAGCCCAATAGGAGCGGCAATCAACACGATCGCCAGAACGATGGCCATAGAAACCAGCGCACCCCCACGGTTGATACGATGAGTGGCAATTTCAGCAGTCATAGGGCACCTGAAGAGAGCAATTGAGGGGAGCTACCGGCTACAACCGCCAGTAACATGAATAGCCAGGGAGCATAAGGTTGAGTCTTTTTGTTCATCAGTAATGCCCCTGCGATAAACAGCAATAATGCACATCCGCTCAGCACGCTGGCGAGCTGCCAGGGAAACCAGGCGCTCAGCGCGGCGATCAAATGCACATCGCCCATGCCGAACCCTTCTTCACCCCGCAGATGCTTGGCGCCGTAGTGAAAGGCATAGAGGAACAAAAACATGCCGATACTGCCTGTAAGTGCCTCAGTCAGGGTAAGTGCACTTCCTGGCATCACGGTAAACAGCAGACCTGTCAGCCAAAAACCCGAGGTATATCGCAGCGGTAGCCAGTAATTGCGTAAATCGAGCAGTACCATGGGAATGCCCCAGGCCAGCAGCCCCAGAATTTTGACGGTACCTAACCAGGGATGGCCCACAAGGGCCGTTGTTGCGATCAGTGCAGTACCGGTGCCGACGAAAACTATTGTGACGCCTCTGATCTGCAGCCGAGTGAGGGGCGGACCATCATGTTCAAGCAAGAATTTTTTCGCTCGATGAACCAACGGCAGGGTGCCAATAAACAGAGTGGCGCTGGCGCATACCATCAGCAAAGAGAACTTCAGGAGATACAAAGCCATCAGGCAGCACCTCCTTTCAGTTTCATGTACATCGCATACACTTTCCGCGCGTAAATCATACGCCTCGGACCGTTGTTATCTGCGAATCCGGCGTTATAGGAGCCGAGGCATTGCCAATTTACCCCGCATTGTTTGAGGTGCTTTGCCAATATCCAGGCCCCGATCTGCACGTTGAGACAGCTGTTGGTCAGCAAATCCTGCTCACTGCGGATGAGGCCCAGCGCACGCAGCTGGGGAATATGTCGGTCATTGATTTGCATCAGCCCGAAGTCACGGCTGGTAACTCGTCCTGCTTTATCGCGATTTTTTCCAATGGCTTGAGGATTTAGGCTGCTTTCGACAGTCGCCATTGAGCGAAGTAATAAAGGATCAACTTTATAGCGCGCACCCGCCTCGTTAAAACAGAACGCCTGTGCCGGCAACGAGAAAAATAGTGCCCAGCCCAGCGCCAGACAGGCCAGGGCTCGTTGAAAGGAAGACAACATGAGAATGCACTCCAGATGAAGGCCGGCAACAGAACGTTGCCGGCAGGATGGGCATCAGGTGTTGCTGGTAAAGGTAAGGGTGTTCTGACCAACAGATCCTTTATCGGCAGTACACTGCGCCCCCACGGCGCTGGCAGCGATCGCGCCATTCGTCGATGTGCCGTTTACCATGGTGGTAACAACACTCGGCGCTGCACTCAGTTTGGTGGCCAGAGTAATGCACGCCTCTTGAGGAACGGCCGCGTAAGTCAGAGAGAAGGAGGATTTCTGCCCACCGGCCGTTGCCACGGGTTGCACGGTGACAGCGCCCCCCCACAGGTTTTGCAACTTGGCGCTACCCGAGGATTTGGTACCGACAACCGACATGTTGGCCGGCGCCCCCCCGAACTGGATCAGCGCACCGGTCATGGCGTCAGCGGCGGCAAAATTATAGATGCCGGATGTTTTCAACATGGCGCGGGTATTGGTCATGAGCTCCGCAGCATTACTGTACTCTGTGTTGCCATCGTTACGATTAAACAGACCGCCACCTTGTGTGATAGCGACAGCCAATACAGCAAGGACAATAACAAACCAGATCATTGCTTCAATCATAGTTATTGCACCACGGTTGACAGCCGAGCGAGTGTTTTGCGTGAGTTCCATTACTATTTCCTTTAGGTATCGTAGAGAGTGGACGGTCTAGCGTGTGCCCACGAGGTCGTTGAGGTTTTGTGTGGCCAGAAGGATCAGGATCATGTAGCCAGCGTTGGTGCCCAATGCGATGTAAGAAAGCAAAGACGCCGTCCGCTTGATCCGGGCTACAGTTTGCACAAGCCAGGCACGTGCAAAATTTTCAATAATGATTTCAGCATTATCGCCGTCGGTCAGCAGGACCAGTTTGTCGATAGCACGCGGGGAGGGGAATCCGTAGCCGGCATTGCGCAACGCCAACCCGAGGTGGTCACCTTGCCTAACCTGACGCTGGGTAGCGGCCAATCGCTCATACAACCAGGGCGGTGCATAACGGCTCAGCATGTCGATGGCATCCTCCGTCTTCACCTGAGCACGCATCAACGCACTGAAATTAAGTAAAAAACCCACTCCCAGCACGTCGCGATACACGCTCCACGGCAATAGACGATCTAAAACATGCTGCCGCATCGTTCCAGTCAAGTTCGGCATCGACCAAACGACGAAGCCAATCAGCAGGAGTATCAACCCACCAAGAATAATTGCATGATTGGCAAAGAATTCTGAGATGGTGCTGAGCCACCACAACGCCCCAGTCCAATTATCTCGGCCAGACAATGACTCCAGGCGGGGAAGGAAATAGACTGTGACCATCTTCATCATGGCAAACGAGATTGCCAGCAACAGCATCGGGTAGGCCAACGTGGACACCAATGCTGATTTCATATTCGCCATGCCCTGCACCACGGTGATCGCCCGGTATAAGGCAGCAGCCAGGTTGCCGTCCTGAACGCCGGAACTGAGGATGGCGGCCTCCTGCCTGGGTATCCAGGACGCCAATCCCTGGTCGACTGACCGACCCTGACGCAGGGCACTGAGCATATCCTCCAGACAATAGACCACCGGCGGGCGTTTCTTGCCGAAGCTCCCTATCATTGAATTGATGGCTTTCTCAACTTTGAGGTTGTTGTCGAGCAGGAAAGCCAGATCCTCGTAGAGCGTCAGGCGGTCAGCGGTTGAGAACGTCTTTTGCGCCAACCAGCGCCCTACCGCTTCATTCATTGTTTCCGATGACGGCATCCTGTCCCGTAGCGCCGTCAACCGTTCGCGCAAACGGGAAATCATGATGCAGCCTCCGGGGGTAATAATGTCAGGCTGTCCTCGTCCAGCGGGCTGATATAGTCCGCATCAATCGGGTCGACCAATCCTTCATTGAGATAACGCATCAGGTGCTGACCGCGCGTGATACCGCCCAGCTTGTTCACCCAATAACTGCGCGCAGCCAGTTTGCCCTCATGGCGAAACAGCTCCATGAATCTGGCATCGGGACGAATGACTTCAGCAATGACCCGCCGGCCGATTACGCCTTTGTAACAGTGCTCACATCCCGCAGGATGGCGAAAAGCCAGCTTTTCGACCTGACAAAAGCGTTCAAGCAGCGCTCTTTTCTCCTCTCCCAGACTTGCTCTGACCGCCTCCCAGCGTTTCTTGCAGTGAGGGCACAACAGCTGCACCAGCCGCTGCGCGATTAAGCCAATCATGACTTGAGGGTCGGCCACCTGGCCCATGGGGATACCCAGAGTATCGGTCAGGCGATCAAGAATGCCGACCGCATCATTCGCATGCAGCGTGGTTTCCACCAGGTGTCCTGACTTGGCCGCCGTCAACGCAGACTTAACCGAGTTGGCATCACGAATTTCGCCGACAACCATGGCATCAGGATCTAGCCGTAATGCGGCAGAAATAGACCTGACCCAGGCACGGCTAACAGCATCCGGATCGTTTTTATCGGCAATGATGGGGGTTTGTACCGCCCCGATAATCAACCCTTCCGGAGGATCTTCCAGTGTCATCAGTCGTTTTCGATGCCCGGTAAACGACAGGTACATTTCGCTGAATGTACGTAGGGAGGTACTTTTCCCGGAACCGGTTGGGCCGGACAGGGTGATGACGCCTTCAGGGCGCGCCAGCATACGGCGAATAAGGGTTTGCTGTTCCGGTAGAAAACCCAGTTCGTCCAGCGTAGGCGGCGTTTTACCCTCATCGGGTAAAATGCGCATGACCACATACAGACCGAATTCTGCCGGCGTATGTGCATAACGCGCGCCGAAGAGCTGAAGCCCTTGCAGAAACTCTTTACGCACCCGCCCATCCTGAGCGCGATTGGGGTTAAAACTCTTCTCGGCCACATCGCACATCGACATCACAATCGTTGACGCCAGCGTCATCCCTTCCGCGCAATCCAGCGTTGTCACCGTTTCAAGATCGCCATGAACACGAAACTGCACCACCGTCACATCATTCATCCCGATCAGCAGATGAATATCACTGGCGCCTTTCATCTTGGCATCCTTGAAGAAGCTAATAATCTTCGCCTGTTGAACGGAATATTCGCTAGCGTTGGGGTTCTCAGTGAGCTGGCTTTGCTGCAACTCTTTCAGCTTGTCGAGCTGAACCCGCTTAACCTGCAGTCTGGGGTATTTTTTAAACGCGCCGGCAATCTCTGACGTGACGGCCAGACTATTATTGTGTGCGTCAGATACATACAGCGTTGGGGCATCGGTATTGGCCAGATCTAAATGGATATAGGTTGAACCACGTTTCTCATACATATGGGTTACCCCGCAAAGGAAAGAGAGACCAGTGTTTGGTTCTTCCCGGAGACCACGACTTCATTGATGTTGATCCGTTTAACAACGAACTCCGTACCCGGGATACGATTCCCCACCTGCACCGTAACCTGATTGCCGTTGCTGAGTGCCAGCACGGCCGTGAATCCTTTACCCGCTCCGGTGATCTCCACAATCTGCGGTGGAGCAGCATCTTGCACCGCGCCCTTGACCTCGGATTTGTTGTCCTGAGAAGGTGGCGCCGGGTTGAAAGGCTGATCCAGTGCACGGTCATACCCGTTCTTTTGCAGTTCATTCAGCGCCTTGGCCCTGGCCAGCTGGAGCTCGTACAGCACTGTCTCTGCCTGGATGACCTCCAGTTGCCCAAGATTTAACGCAAGCCCAGCCTCCGCGCGCGCGAACGTGGTCGGCAGAGGAAGATCCGCTGTCGTGGGTGGCTTCACCGTCGGTGAAGCGGGCGGGGCCGCCGGTATGTCAGCGACCGGTGCGGCGAAGACACTAGGTGCAATCAGCACTAGGCACAACGCCCAGGGCGTTACTCTGGATTTAGCGGTTGGCATACAGAAGTCCCTCAATGGTGTATTCCAGACGGTTGTTTTTTAGCGTGGTCGTAATGCTGGACGCCCTTATTCCACTGCTGTTGAAGCGCGTTGGTGCAAACAACCGATCGGGCGGAATATCAGTAATGAACGTGAAGCTGTAGGTACGCCACGGCAGATTTTGTACGTCGCCCTGTGTTAACTGCGTGCTTACGTCCATTTCGCTTAGGCGCAAGCGCGCATTGATACGCTGGGCATAACTGGTTAAGTGCTGAATTTGTTGGCTACCCGGGAGAAGATCTTCGGGATGTTCAGGAGGAGAAAGTGGCACCGGTAATGCAAAAGAGGCGTCGTCTGCGCTACCGGGAATATTAAAAACGGGTTGAATATCTGAACCATAGAGCACGGGTAACCGCAAGGCAAAATCCCCTACGGTTCCACCGTTCGGCAAGGTGTAGTGCAGTATGATTTTTCCCTGCGCATCACACGTTGCTGTATTGAAAACCCAGCCTGCAATAGAGATCTGTGCGTCTTTCCATACGCGACTGCAGGCACTGAGCATCGGTGGAAACCGCGGTTGTGTAGCCCAGGGTTTCAGGTTGTCGGCCGGGGCCTGTTGTGCCATCTGTTGCCTGGCCATCAGCGCGGCCTGAGCTGCTGCTATGCGCGCCTCTTCCTGGTGTTTCTCCCAGGCTGAATAACCCACATATCCGGCGCCCAGGGCCACTACTGCTATGCCCCAAAGCCACAGCACCTTCGGGTCATGAGTCTGACTCAGCCGGGCCCGGCGCAAACCGACCTTGCTATCGACCAAGTCGGAGAGCGATTTATCTTCCGTGTCTTCCCCAGGAAAGAAGCCGCCAGGAGCATATATCATCCACCCCGCAGCAGGCGCCGAGGTGATCGCCAAAAAATTGGACACCGCAGTGCGTATAGCCGTTTCATCCCCCACGATGTCACCGAACGGGGAAAGCATGCCGTCACTGACAGCGACGAACCAGTATTGCCCGTTGGATAACGGGAAAACGCCATAACACGCCTCTGGCAATGCCGGCAGAACCGCCAATGCCATCGATGCCATCCCGCCTCTTTTTAGTGCAGCCTGGTCGGCGAGGTTAACAGTGCCCAGCAAGGTGCCTTGTGCCTGGCCGTCACCAGTTGGCAATGCTGCCCAATGCGTAGCCTTGGCCTCCTTAGCACGCAAACGCATGCTGCGGCGTCCGCGCAGCGGCAAATACTGCCAGTGCAACCCGGCCACAAGCCAGGCGCTCCCATTCTGCAGCGTATAGGTCGTCTGTTGTTTCATGGCTTATCCCAAAATGACAGGGGTGATAAGAATGACCAGCATGGTTTTGTTATTTTCACCGTTGGCGCCGCCGCCAAGTCCAAAGAAACGGAAACTGCCGACGCCCTGGCGATTTGCGGTGTTGTTGAGAGATTGGTAACCACTGAGCACCAATGTTTGGCCGGATTGCATAATGACGCGCTGGGTAAAGGTTTTGAGGCGTGTTTTCATCAACTCTACCGACGTTTTTTCGCTGGTGAACGTGCGCATGGTCGGGTCATCTGACATATTGATCGCAAACTGCAGCTGCATTTTTGGCGACTGGGGCATCAGGAACGGCAGCACGGTCATGTTGAAACCGGTGGTGATCGTGGATTTGGTGATACTGCTCGATGAACCGACGTTGGCCGTGTTCTCCGTAGTGACGTTGGACGCATAGTCCTGCTGCAGTGCAACCTGGATCGGCACAGCTGACAGGTTAGTGGTCATGCTCGAGGCCTCTGTCATCACGCTGACGTTCGCCTGTTCCGACAGGGCTTTGATAAAGGCTTTTGTGCCCGCCCCTTTGCCATCAAGAATTGACACCCCGCCATTCAACGCATCGGAAGCCGCACCGGTAAATCCATTGGTCAGAGACAAGCCGACACTGCCACTGTTGAATACGGCGTTCCAATTAATGCCGTATTGATCCTGAGTGCGTTTTTCGACGCTGTAGACTTGCACGTTGAGCACGACCTGTCGGTTGAGCTCTTTATTGCGGTCTTCCAGATAACGGCCTATCTGCTCAAGAACGCGCGGTGTATCCGTCACCGTCAGGACGCCGGCGGACAAATTCATGCGGCCGATGCCGGGCGTTAACATCGACTTAATGGTATTGGTGACGTCCTCGTAAAGGCTGGATTTGATTTCCATTTCAGTGGCCTGAGAGGTATTAGAGTCACCACTGAGCCCACCGCCGCTGCTGTCGCCCGTCGCCCCCATCGATGAAGTGGTGCCGCTCACGGTTTTGGAGCCAAAACTCGCCTTGCTGTCCATGAACATGACCGGGAACGTCCGGGTATCGAGATAGAAAATGGCGATCCGGCCCTGCTCATAACGCCATGACAACCCCAGGCGTGTGGTGACATTATCAAGCAATCCTCCTAACTCCCCCTGCCAGAACACGCCCCTGAGCGCAGTGCCACCACTGACGACCGGCGCCGCGCGGGCAGATGAACCGCCCAACGTGGCTAATGGCACCAGCCCATTTGGGTCAGGCGCCGGGATGGGGCCACTTATCTGCTCAGTTTTGCCACCAGTCGGCGCCAATATAGCCTGCGCATCAGGCGTCACCACCACCGGCAAGCGACAACGCTTACTGATGAAAGCACTGACTTCCGCCAGCGTGATGCTCCCTGGGCGATTGATGGCCACAGCGCAAGGAGGAAGCAAACTATTGCTACCAGGCTGAGCATTTAACGGGTAAGGGTTGATCCACTGAGAGGTTAAATCCCGCACCACAGAGCCTTGTTTAAGGGCATGCAGATGCTTATCTGCCTGAGTTTCGTCCCGTGATACTCGATTATCGATCTTATCGATGCGCTCAAGCGGCGCACAGCCGGAAAGCAGCAAACACAACGTCGCCGCCACCCCGGTCAAGGGGAGGTGTTTTTTCATTGTTAACCTTATGAGGAGAGATTAGTTGAGGTACACCAGGCTGCCGTCAATAATGCTCGCCGGCACATTGACCTGCATGTCATTACCAAAGCTGTCGATAAGTCGTCTTTCGACGACTTTTCCAACCAGCGCGGAATGTCGGCTCTGCGCCAACAATGCGGCCATCAACCCAGGTTTATCTGGCTGATAGACATACACACGGTCAGCCTGCAGAACATTGCGCACCCCAGCAACGGATGACCAGCCAAAGGCGCTATCGGGGATCACGCCGTCTTTTTGTTCAGGATGGATATAGCGCCAGTCGTTTATCGCATTAAGATATTGCACCGTGTTGCGCGCCTGCAGGGAAAGTGTCTGATCCTCTAGGGATACCGGGGGTTCTTGCTGTGGCGGATCCAGCCAGACAATCATTCCTATGAATATGGCAAAGAGCCAATAAATCATCAGTGCACCTCTTTATCATCAACGGAGATAACACACTGAAGAGGACGGATGCCTGCATACAGTGGCACTTGAGCCGTTCCATAAAGAGTAAACAGACTGTTTAGCGCATCGCGGAAGGAACCTTCGAATTGCAATGGCGCATCAATCCGATAGTTAACTGGCGTCGACCAGGCAACCGTCCAGTGTGAGATCCCCGGTTGGTTACATGCTTCGCTGGCTGCCCAGTTGAACAGGGTATCTTTGAGCGTGTTGCCAGCATCTATTCGCCAATGTTGCTTTTGAGGGACGACAATCACTTTCTTGGATGTATTGGCTGTTGGTGCTGGTGTCACCGCTTGCTTTGAATCTGCCGATTTACCGCCACTGAAGGGGTTGCGGCCGCGAGTTACTGATTGAGGTGATGCGCTTGGGGTTACTGCCTTTGACTTGATCGTAGTTGCAACTTTAAATGCTTCTGTTTTGTTCGCAATGGATACTCGGTGCAGAGAAGTATCAATCAGTGCCACTTTTCCTTGTCTTTCCAACAGCTGATTCAATGCATCAACCCAGGTGACGCCGCCACGCCATTCCTGAGGTGTTTGCTCATCAGGGTGAAGGTCCTGGGAAAAGCTCAGCGTCCAACCAGTCGGCACAATTTTACGTAATGCATCGCGCAATGACGACGCACTTCCGGCCCCCGCCAGGGTCGAAGGTGGTGGTGCATTGCCTACGAAACGTAGTGCTGTCATCGACGCGCTCAACTTCTGACCCGCCAGTGCAGAAGGGCTCGTTGATATGATTTGTTTACCAGGTGCTTTTGTTTGTTTTACGCGAGTCACCGCAGCCAGCTCATTTTGGGCCTGTTGTAGAGGCGACACTTGCGCTTCGATTAGCGTTGTTACTAACTGCTGGGCAGTGATCGCAGACCTTTCTGAATGGTTGTTAATAGAGCATCCGCCCAATACAGCGGGTGCTAAAACGACGGGTAGCCATTTTTTCACGTTTATACCTCGCTATGAATCGCTTCCACGCTTGTTAACCGGTTGTGGACGGCGCCCCCGACGAGGTTGCTTAACCTTGTCGAGTACGCACTGAGCCAGCCGTTGACTATCGATTTGATGGGCTAACTCAAGAATGGCGTGAAGAACGTCTCTGCAGGCTACCGGGCGTTCAAGGATCGCGGTGAGGTTTACAGCCTGCTCGTTCAACATGTTGTTATGTTTTGGCGCGATGGAATAGGTCTGGCGCGTAGCCATGGCGCGTTGTGTCATCAGAGACCTCAGCTTGAGATGCAATCAGCATAAAAAAAGCCCCTTCAGATACCTGAAGGGGCAAGGAGCTATCTATGGAGTTGTAACAGAGGGACTATTTTAGAGCGTCTATAAATGCATGGAGCATTGCGCTACGCGTCTCACCATCATGCTCATTCGCGAGCGCTTGAATTTGTTGGCGCTGACGATGCGATAGATGCGCACGTGCAACGTGTTTCTTCCTTTGCCTGCGTTCTGATGAAAAAGCTTGGACGCAGACTGGGAGCTCCATTACTTCTTCAATCGCAGCTTCTCGAATCGGAGTGATGGTTCCGGCAAACCGTACAAGGTGGCTGATACCGGGGCAAGACTCGACTTTAGACGAGTGGAAAATTTCTGGGTCAAAGCAGACAAACATATAGCCAGGAAAAAGAGGCTCGATCACCTTTTTCTGCTGGCCAGGGCGGTCAGCTCGAGGGCGAAAAGAAAACATCAACGGGCTGAAAGCCATAATGTTGCGGCGTTCAAGCATCATCTGTGCTTTGAATATATTGTCTTTGCCTGGTTTTAGCGCGGCGAGATACCAGCCTTCCATGAAAGTCTCCCGTAGTACACGGTTAAGCTACAGATGATGAATTGAATGTTAGGTGTTTGGCAGGCTCCGCCAAAATCGATCCCAAGCGGGTTCAATTGGCAGTCGCTTATTTAGAGGGATTGAGCTTTTGCTGTATTCCCTTATGGCTCTTTAGCCTGGACTGCACCCGACACCAATGGCAGGGAGGTGCCGATAAGATGCTATCAGATGCAGTCCAGGCTGAAGAAAACTTGTACGAGGAACCGAAAAGCTAGTTGGCGGACTGGCTGTTCTACATGAACCGTACTAAAGTATGCGAAGAAGTGTATTGGCAAATTTTAATTGTGTAAATACTTTTATATGCGATCTGAAATGCTGTAAAAGCGTGTGCAAACAGAGCAAAAACTCTGTTTAACTCAACTTTTTGAACCATTGATCTGGAAATGATCCTTTTTTCAGATCATTAGATCGATATGGCATTTAAAACAGAATAATTAACTATCCTAACTATTTTAACGAGTGGTGGTTTTTTGCTCTGATTTTGGGTGGTTTTCATCTTATGCCGCCTGTATTTGGGTGTAATCCTATTGACTATGCTTTTTGCTTCATTTTTTTGGTGGTTGTTTGCACAACTTTGGGCAAGGGATCTGTCTGCCAGGTATACTTAGCCATCAAAATTTGAGCTGTGGGCCCAAAAAATGATCTTCAGAGATCCTTTTGTTGCACCAGAGAAAAAATAGAGTAGTATTTGCGGATGTTTATGCTGTTTTCAGGGGCATAATTGCCTGAACAGACAAGCTTATATATCCAATGTGTAGCTGAGGCTTCAGGTTGGGAAGGATCGAGCATATCCGAAATGCTCAGGGAAGAGGGTTTATCGAAACCCTGAATGCAAAAACCCCCCGAAATCTGTCATCAACTTGGCGGAAGAGTCAGATATCAGGGGGTCAAAAGCAGGCGCTGGCCTGTGAGAGATTATAACTCATGCAATTTAGAAAACAACACCTGTCCGCCATAAGTTCGGGACAGG
>NZ_CP124752.1 GCF_029962605.1 Serratia sarumanii
ATGGCTGAATTGGTAGTATTCAAAGCAAACGAGCTTGCGGTTAGTCGTTATGACCTAACAGAGCACGAAACGAAACTAATCCTGTTTTGTGTTGCAAAGCTAAACCCTACATTAGAAACACCAGATGAAACTGAACGAACGGTTAAATTTTCATGCTCCGAATATTCTTCATTTATGGGGATAAGTTATGAGAATGCGTGGGGGCGATTAAATACATCAACACGAGAGTTATTTAAGCGGTCTATTGAATTAATATATCCAACAGGTGCTGTATCTATGCGTGTTTTTAATTGGGCTGAATATGCAGAGTTCAATAGGGAAACACAAGAGGTAACTTTAGTTTTTAGTAAATATATAATCCCATTGCTATTTCACCTAAAGAGATTCATTAAATACAACCTCGAGCATGTTAAGTCCTTTGAAAATAAATACTCAATGCGCATTTATGAATGGCTGCTAAAAGAACTAACGCAAAGAAAAACACATAAAGCCAATATTTCAATAAGCATTGATGAGTTTAAATTCATGCTAATGTTAGAAAAAAGCTACCCAGAATATAAATTACTAAATCATTGGGTTTTAAAACCAATTGCAAAAGATTTAAATACCTATAGCAATATAAAACTATCTATTGATAAGCGCGGTCGTCCTGCTGATACGCTGATCTTCCAAGTTGAACTGGATAAACAAATTGACCTTGTGACTGAGCTAGCAAAAGAACCAATATCAAAAAAAGAAGATAACTCAATCCGTTTAACGCCTGAAAATAGTCTGCATGAGGGGCTAAAAACAACATTACATGATGCTTTAACTGCGAAAATACAACTTACTGGATTTGAAGCTAAATTCCTGAGTGACATGCAGAGTAAGTATGATCTCAACGGCTCATTTACATGGCTGACTCAAAAACAACGAGCCACGCTAGAGAAAATTTTAGCTAAGTACGGACGGAACTGAGGTATCTATGGCTTTAGTATCAATAAGCGAAGCAGCCAGACTAACTGGAAAAAGCCGCACAACAGTACAGTCATACATTAAGCAGGGAAAACTGACCAAGTGCACAGATAGCGGTGGTGCTTCAAAACTAGACACATCAGAGCTTCTACGTGTTTTCGGATCATTTACTGGTCAGCAGGTTGGCAGTGAACAATCAGGCAGTACTGTGCAGCATTTGGCAGGCGATTTTGTGCAGTTACCTGACCAGAATTTGCTACATGAAAACTATGCCTTAAAAGCTGAAATAGAACTCGTAAAGGCATTGCTGCGTGAGAAAGAGCTACTACTCGATGAAAAAGACAAACGCAATGAGGATCTCAAACATGCTTTGCTGCTAATCGAGTCTAAACTGCCGAATACATCGGAACCAGTGACACCTCATGTGGTGAAAAAATCATGGCAATTCTGGAAGAAATAGCGCTTTCAGCCGGCAAACCGGCTGAAGCCGGATCTGCGATTCTGATAACAAACTAGCAACACCAGAACAGCCCGTTTGCGGGCAGCAAAACCCGTACTTTTGGACGTTCCGGCGGGTTTTTGTGGCGAGTGGTGTTCGGGCGGTGCGCGCAAGATCCCTTATGTTAAATACCACATGTTTGGTGCATTTTTTCCGCAACTGCATCAGTAGTATCGATGTCAGGTTCCAGCACAGGACGCTATGCCATACAATAATTTCAATCTCTAACAGTCATAAGGCCATGACATGCAGACCGAATTAATCAAAGAACTGAACAAGGTTTTAAAAGCGTTTCCGCAATTCTGGAACGGAGAGGAATTACACCGTTCAATGGTGAGTGATGCCATTAGTCAAAAACAGCCAGAAATCATCAAGGCACTGGTCGCTAATGAAAAAATACGTTCTGTCTACGGTTCAGATATTGACGGCATTTTAATTTTCGATTTTGATAAGCTATGTAGCTTATTAAAGTATAAGGAATACTGGGCTAATAGCTTTACTAAATACCGTAATAAAGTTGGCTTAACCAGTAATGGAAAATATCTCGATTACAACTCTGACGTGGTGCTGGATTTTCCTTTTAAGGATTGCGTGCTTGAAGGTGGAATGACAAAAGAAGAAATTGGAAAAAGTGAAGTATATTACAATGATATAATTGCAAAGGATGAAATAGATAACCTTCTATCTCCAAAGATTTTTTCTTCTGTAAAAAGGCATTCTGAGGGAGATGTTTCTGACAAGATACTGTCATTTGAGGAAGATGATAATATCTTACTGAAAGGAAATAACCTGATAGCACTGCATTGTCTTAAAAAAAAATTCATTAACTCAGTTAACTTAATATATATAGATCCGCCGTACAATACTGGAAATGATGGGTTTAGGTATAACGACAAATTTAATCGTGCCACTTGGCTTACCTTCATGAAAAACAGACTATCAGTAGCAAAAGAACTATTGAGCGATGATGGTATAATATTCGTGCAATGTGACGACAAAGAGCATTCTTCTTTAAGACTGTTAATGGATAGTGTTTTTGGTAGAGATAACTTTCTAAATAATATAGTAGTTAAAACATCCGATCCTTCAGGACTGAAGGTAGTAAACCCATCACCATATTCCCAAACTGAATACTTATTAATGTTCTGCAAGGATAGGAGTAAATATAAATATATACCTCAGTTTGTGAAAAGTTCTTACGACCAATCGTACGGAAGATTCATAAAAAATGTAAACGATGATCATGAGGCTTGGGTTACATGCTCTTTAAGTGAATATTTTGCTAATTACAAGGGTTTTAATAACGTTAAGGAAGCAAGAGAAAAACTGGGGCGCTTAGATTTCGATGAGGAGATAGCTCAGTTCGCCATTGAAAATTCGGACTCTGTTTATCAAGCAACTGCAATAAGCAACGCAGCTGGGAAAAAAATCGTAGCGGCTCGGGATGAGTCTAAAAAAAATCCAGGTAAGATTTATAAAGTAGAAAGAGATAACGACAATATATACATTATTAATGGCAGGCAAATATACTTTTACTCTAACAAGGTTAAAAATATAAATGGTGAGCTGACACCTACAATATTATTGACTAATTTATGGGTTGATATTCCTTGGAATGGTATCGCAAATGAAGGAGATGCTATTTTCAAAAATGGTAAAAAACCTGAAAAACTGCTTCAGCGATGTATAGATTCATGTACGAAAAAGGGAGACCTAGTTTTAGATTTCCACTTAGGCAGCGGAACAACTGCCGCAGTAGCACATAAAATGGGCCGTCGTTATATCGGCATTGAGCAAATGGATTACATCAACGAAATTACTGTACCACGTCTACAAAAAGTCATTGAAGGTGAGCAAGGTGGTATATCCAAAGACGTAGGATGGCAGGGGGGAGGGAGTTTCGTCTACGCCGAACTGATGGAGCTGAACGCCTATTTCGTGCATGAAATCCAAAAAGCGCAATCCAATGAAGAACTAGAAGAGCTCTTTGCTGTGATGAAAACAGAGGCGCACCTCAATTATCAGGTGGCACTGGAAAACGTCCTGTCTGCTGAATACGAAGTGGACGGTATTTTCCGCAAGGTCGCCTTCAGCGAGCTGGAATTGCATGAGCAGAAGCAGCTCCTGATTGAAATCCTCGATAAAAATCAGCTCTATGTGAACGCTTCCGATATGGATGACAGTGACCTGAACATCTCAGAGAGCGATAAAGCCTTTACCCGCAGCTTCTACGGAATGGAGTAACGGCATGGCGAAGAAACCGAAGTCAGTTGGCAGCGAGAAGCTGCTGTTTAACAAGCTCAGACAGTTCGATGAGCCGGGGCTGTTTCACGATAACTACCAGACGCCGGACTACATTCAGGCGAACCTGAAGGATGCCCTGCGCCCGTACCAGCACGGGGCGCTGCGCTACCTGCATTACACGCAGCGCAGGCAGGAAGAGGCGCTTCTGCATTACCGGCATCTGCTGTTTCACATGGCAACCGGTGCAGGGAAAACGATGGTGATGGCGGGGACGATACTCTATCTGTTTAAAGAGTACGGGTATCAGAACTTCATCTTCTTCGTGCATACCGACGCGATTATCCAGAAAACCCGCGAGAACCTGCTCAACCCGCAGTCGCCGAAGTACCTGTTCAGTCAGGAACTGGAAATCGACGGGGAGAAAATCACCATCGCACCGGTGGAGACGTTCCCATCTGCGCCTGAGAGCAACACGATTTACCTCAAGCTCTCAACCATCCATAAGATGCACGACGAGCTGAACAGCTATCGTGAGAACAGCATCACTTACGAGGATTTGAAGGAAATCCCGCTCGTGCTGCTCGGTGACGAGGCGCATCACTTCAACGCCGGCACCAAAGCGAAAGGCAAGTCAAAGACCTCACCGGAAAACGAGGAGCAGACCTGGGAGCGCACGATTGAGAACGTTCTCGCTCTGCGGCCGGATAACCGCCTGTTCGAGTTTACCGCCACCATTGACCTGGCGAATAAAGATATCGGGAATAAATACCGTGACAGAGTGGTGTATCAGTATGACCTGAAACAGTTCATGTCAGACGGTTACTCGAAAAAGGTCATGCTGCTGGAAGCGAATCAGAACGACGGCGACAAGATGCTCGATGCCGTGCTGTTAAGCCAGTACCGCAAACTGGTGGCGGCGGATAACGGCATCACCGGCTTCAAACCGGTTATTCTGTTCAAGTCGAACAAGATTACGATATCGAAGGCAAAGCAGGAGGCGTTTTCGCAACTGATTGCGGCAATGACGCCTGAGAGCGTCAGACGCCATCTGGCGAATAAAAAAGTTCAGCTCAGCTCTGAAACCAGTATCTGGCATAAAGTGATTCAGCGTTACGCTGGCAGCGATTTAGTGACGGTTATCGGGCAGATCCAGGAGGACTTCAACGACTTCAACCTGCTTAATGTGAATAAGTCAGACCTGCTGGAAGAAAACCCCGTTCTGCTGAACACGCTGGAAGAAGTCGATAATCCGGTGAGAGCCGTCTTCGCCGTGGCGAAGGTCAACGAAGGTTGGGACGTCCTCAACCTCTACGATATCGTCCGCATCAGCGAGCAGGCGAGCAGCAGCAAAACCGGCACGGACAGCGAGGCACAGCTTATCGGTCGCGGTGCACGTTACTTCCCGTTCGTGTATGACGGCAAGCGGAGCTTCACCCGCCGGTTTGATAACAGCGCGAAGGATTTGAACGTGCTGGAACAGCTGCACTACCACACCATCAATGAGCCGGCATACATCAAAACGCTGCACGCCTCCCTTGAGCAGGCGGACATTGACGTTCATCAGGACGGCGGCGGTACGATTGAGCACGCCAGACTGAAAGAGGATTTTAAAAAGTCCGCCGTGTATCAGAGCGGGAAGCTGTACTTCAACGAAGTGGAAGAGATTGAGAGCAGCAGCCGCAACTGGGAAAGCTACTCGCTGGAAACGCGCTTTGAGATACCGTATCAGACCGCCGGTGAGGAGTCGCTGGACAACCTGACGGGCGCAACAGCTGGCATAACAAAACCGGAACCCCTGGTACTGGACGAGCGTTTTTACCGTAAGGCGATGCAGAGGATCAGCTTCTACGCGCTGGATAACCTGCAACGCTTCTTCCCGAAACTGACCGGCATCCGCGAGTTCATCCGTAGTGACGCCTTCCTGGGAAAACTGAAAATCACCGTCACCGTACCGCAGTCACTGGATTTTTCCACCGTACCGGCAAAAGAGAAACTGCAACTGCTGGAAACCGTTCTGCTGCGTATCTCAGAGAACGTGCGCCGTAATGACCAGAAGGTGAAAGGCACGTACCGCTTTATCAGCCAGCCAGTGAAAGAGGTGATTAAAGACTACAGCCTGCACATTGACCCGTCGGTCATTATTAACCAGAAAATCACCGCCGCACCCACCATCGGTAAAAGATGGTACGTGTACGATAACGCGATACTGAATCAGCTTGAGCACCGTCTGGTGAAAACGCTGGAAGGTTTTATGCCGAAGCTCAGAGCACGTTACGACGATATTTACGTGCTGCGTAACGACGAGCAGTCAACGCGCTTTAAGCTCACGGAGTTCGGCGGCGTGCGCGGCTTTATGCCGGACTTCATCATGATACTGACGCGCCATGCGGATAATGCTTACTGGCAGGTCTTCCTTGAGCCGAAAGGGGATGACCGTCTGCTGGATGACGCATGGAAAGAGCGGATGCTCGAAACCCTGAATGACAGGGAGCGCATTGTGATTGATGAAAATGAGGACGTCAGGCTGGTCGGAATTAAATTCTTTGCCAACAGTCAGATGGACGCCTTCGTCAGCGACATGCAAAACCGGCTGAATGAGGGCGAATCGCTGGAAACCGCTTCGCTCTCCCTGCCGCTGTAATTCACGACAACAATAACGGCGCAATGTGCGCCGTTATGTTATTTTTTGATAATCATCCAGGTATTCTCTTTATCACCATACGTAGCTCGGGTGTCCACCTTAACGCAGGGCTTTCCGTCACAACGCGATATATCAGCCAGCGGGGCTTTCTTCTGCCAGACCGCTTCCATCCGTTGCATTTCAGCAATCTGGCTGTACCCGTCATTCATAAACCACGTAAATGCCGTCACGCAGGCAGCCATGACGAAAAATATCGTCAGCACGAGATAAATCGCGGATTTCCACGTATAGCGCGACATCTCGCGTCGCATTTCATGGATCATCGCCTTCGCCGTATCGGTAGCCTGATTAAGCGCTTCTGTCGCCGGTTTCTGCTGTGCTAATCCGGCTTGTTTCAGCTCTTTCTCAACCTGAATGAGCGCGGCATGAACAGATTGCCTGACGGTTTCAGTCATATTACCGGACGCGCTGTCCAGCTCACGAATGAGCCTGCTCAGCGTGTCACTCTGCTGCTGTAATTGTGCTGAGGCGTCCTGAAACTGCTCAGTCAGAGAGGTAACACGCTTTTCCAGCGCCTGATGATGCCCGATGAGGGCAGCGATTTGTTTAATTTCGTCGCTCATGAAAAATCCTGTCTATCGTGAAAATGACCAGCCTTTATCCGGCTTCTGTCGTGTCTGTTCGGCGAGTCTCTGCTGTTCTTTCTCCTGCTGACGCTGTTTTTCTGCCAGTCGCTCCATTTCCTGATGTATCCCCTGAAACTCCGCCATCGCATCGTTCACAAGGGACTGAAGGTCGATTTCTTCCTGTATGTCCTTCATGGCATCACTGACCCGTGCGTTCAGTTTCTCCGGCTCTTTCTCAAAATCGAAAACCCTGCCGGAAGTGTCTTCCTGCGCAGGTTCAGGCTTCTGCTCTTGTTTTATCGTCAGGTTATCCCGCTCGCTGATGGCTTCCCGTAGCGAGGTGGTCACGTCAATCACACTGTCACGTTCATCACGAGACTGCTCCGCCTGCCTTTCAGCGTCCCTGCGCTCAAGGATGGCCTGTAACTGCGCAGTATCGAACCGCTGAACCTGTCCCGCGCCAAGATGCCGCTCAGGCTCACGCTCAATGCCCTGAGCTTTGAGTGAGCGTGCATCAACGCGGTCGGTATGCTGATACCGTTCAAGGTGCTTATTCTGTAGGTCAGCCCAGCGTTCCCGCTGGGCGACGAGGTGCTCTTTGCGTTCTGTCGGCGTTTCCCCGAAACGTGCCTTTTTCGCACCGCCGCGCTCAGGGGCTTTGCTGTTAGCTCGCTTAAAATACTGCTGCGGGTCACGGTCGATACCGTCATTCATCCGCTCAGAGAACATGATATGCGCGTGCGGCTGCTCGCCGCCGGCTATCGCCGCTTTCGGATTATGAATGGCGAACTGATACGCATGACGGTCGCCGATTTCCTGCCGGACAAAATCGCGGACAAGCTCAAGGCGTTGTTCGGGTTTTAGCTCGCGCGGCAGGGCAATCTCGATTTCACGGTAGGTACAGCCGTTGGCACGTTCAGACGTGTCAGCGGCTTTCCAGAACTCAGACGGTTTATGCTCTGCCCACGCAGGCATATTACCGGACTCCTTGTGCTCAAGGTCGGAGTCTTTTTCACGGGCATACTTTCCCTCACGCGAAATATAATCGGCATGGGGAGAGGCACTGCCTTTCCCGCCGGTTTTTACGCTGAGGTGATAGGAGGCCATCGTGTTTTTATCCCGCTGAAGGCGCGCACCGTTTCTGAACGAAGTGAAGAAACGTCTAAGTGCGCACTGATAATAAAAAGCTTATCAGTGATTCTACCTGCATTTGACCTCGGCCGCCATTCCTGACCATAATTTCCACATCAACATTCAGAGGATAAATGGGCATGAATAAAAGCGAAAAACAGGAAAAATGGGCAGCAGACAGAGTGCAGTACATTCGCGGCTTAAAGTCGCCGAATGAACAGCAGAAACTCATGCTGATACTGACGGATAAAGCGGATAAAACAGCGCAGGATATCAAAACGCTGTCCCTGCTGATGAAGGCTGAACAGGCAGCAGAAAAAGCGCAGGAAGCCAGAGCAAAAGTCATGAATCTGATACAGGCCGAAAAACGGGCAGAAGCCAGAGCCGCCCGTAAAGCCCGTGACCATGCGCTGTACCAGTCAGCCGGACTGCTTATCCTGGCGGGTCTGGTTGACAGCCAGACGGGGAAGCCTGTTGATGATACCGCTGCCTTGCTGGGTGCATTAGCCAGTCTGAATGACCTGTCGAGGGATAATCCGAAGTGGTCAGACTGGAAAATCAGAGGTCAGGAACTGCTGAACAGCAAGAAGTCTGACAGCTCTGCATAGCAGACCTGCCATAAAACGCCCTGAGAAGCCCGTGACGGGCTTTTCTTGTGTCATGGGTAGATTTCCTCGTGTGAGTCCATGAAAAGCGCCTGTAGCATCATTTACCCCCATTCCCTGCCAGAGCCGTGAGCGTAGCGAACTGAATGTCACGAAAAAGACAGCGACTCAGGTGTCTGATGGTCGGAGACGAAAGGAATATTCAGCGATTTGCCCGAGCTTGCGAGGGTGCTACCTCATTCTTTCGTGTTTGAAGGTATGTTTTTTGGAGGAGCAAACGCTGTTTGCGACATCCTTTTATCATATCGCTCAACTGGCACTGGCGGTTAGTTATCCACAAAGCTGGGATCTATTCTTTTTTATCTTTTTTATTCTTTCTTTATTCTAGTGATTTTAATATTTTGTTTTATAAGTAAAAAATACATGAAAGGTTAAGTGAAAATTAGGAAAGGTTAAGCAAAAATTAGGATCCCCCTTCAAAAGGTTAAGTGAAAATTAGGTAATCCACACAACCACATAAAAGGTTATGACAATGAAATTGACATAACCAAGCGGAAGGGTTATGTTGTTTTAAAATCACAACCAATGGTTTTAGTC
>NZ_CP124753.1 GCF_029962605.1 Serratia sarumanii
GTGCAGGGCGCTTTGAGTAAAGCTGCACTCCAACTTTTCAACGAACGTTTACCGCACAAGCCGTACTTTTCGGACGATCTGCACTTTGGTGTACGTATTGCCGGTAAGGAACGCGCCATTCTGGCGAAATACATTCAGTTCAATCAGCCTCACGCCATGTTCTGGCTGGGGTTTGACGTTGATCGCGCCGGTGCCGCTATCGACTGGAGCGACCGAAACGCCCCCGCTCCCACGCTGACCATCACCAATCCTGAAAACGGACACGCGCACCTGCTGTACGCGCTTAAAACCTCAATCCGCACCGCGCCGGACGGAAAAATGAAGCCGTTACGCTATGCCGCCGCCGTGGAGAACGCGCTACGTAAAAAATTAGAGGCTGACACAGGGTATTCGGGGCTAATCTGCAAAAATCCGAACCACGGTCACTGGAAAATCGCCGTATGGCAGCCGGAACTCTACACGCTGGACTGGTTGGCTGACTTTCTCGACCTGAACGCGGCGAACGACAAAGAAATCGTTGCAGACTACGGCTTAGGCCGTAACTGCACCCTGTTCGATAAAACCCGCAAATGGGCATACCGTGCTATCCGTCAGGGCTGGCCTGAATATGGTCAGTGGCTGAAAGCCTGCTACGAGCGTGCTAATGCATATAACATGCAATTTGCAGCGCCTCTTGAAGAAAATGAAGTTAATGGCATAGCTAAAAGTATAGCTAAATGGACGCATAAAAACTTTACAGATAGTTCCTTTGAGGAATTTGTTTTTAATACTCACAGTTCAAAAATACAACAGAGGCGAGGTATTAAATCTGGAATTGAAAGAAGAAAAGGAAGCGTAGAAGAATCTCAGCCTTGGCTGGAGTGTGGAATTAGCAGAAGGAAATATTATTACATGAAGAAGAAAGAGAAAGAACAATGTCAATAAATTACCCTGGCCTCTATGATTTGGCAGACAAAAGGTCTGCTAAAGCGCAACAAAAACATTTCCTTTGGCTTAGGATAGAGTACTCCTTATTAATATTTTCATCTGTAAATGCTTTTGTTACATATGAATATAAGTACTATGTGGCCTTTGTCCTGTTTGTATTTTTAATGATGCTTATGGTTTTTAAAGTAAAAAGCAAATTTGAACAGGAGTGGTATAAGTATAGAGCTATATCGGAATCTATAAAGACAACCACTTGGAACTTCATCATGAAATCAGAGCCTTTCGATGATGATGATGAGCTAAAGAATATAAAAGAATTTTCTAGTTACTTAACTGAAATAATAGATGGTAGTGAATATATATCAAAAACAATAGACCATGATGTTATAAATAAAGGTGCACTGACAGGTGATATGAAAAATGTCAGAGGCATGGATTACCTTAGCAGAAGGGATTTTTACGTAGTAAACCGGATAGAAGACCAGCGCTCATGGTACGTATCTAAATCGGCAGATAACAAAAGAAAAGGGAAGGCATGGGGTTATGCTATATTCTCCTTATATTTTTTTGCGTTTGCATGTTCCATATACAATGCTTTTTTCGCTAGTACTTCAGAAGGTATAATTCCAATAAGTATTGTAACGACCATTGCAGCTTCTTTAGTTGGATGGAGTCAGGTTAAAAGGTATGGGGAGTTGTCTGCATCTTATATATTAACAGCCCATGAGATTGGATTAATCAAAGAGCAAGCTTCGTATGTATCTAGTGAAGCTGACTTCGCGGATTTTGTAAGAGAGTCTGAAATGGCTTTTTCTAGAGAACATACCCAATGGATTGCGAGACGCGTGGCAAATAAAAAGATGCGTTAGAGCGGCAGAAAACTGCCGCTCTAAGATATTAAATTGCATGTTTTCTTATTGCGGCAATAATACTTTCAGTATTCCACCTAACGACTTCAACCGCTCTACTTGAAACCACTGATGAAACTCTTTCTGCACCTCTAGGGACAACCCCAATAATAGGGATGCCGTTCGCTAACGCTGTATCTAGCTCCCAAGTTATCCATTCACTATGGGTTGCATATACTCCTGCTATACCAATAACTACATTCGAAGCAAGAATCTTACCTTTCAATACACTCTTAATGTAGGGCGCGCTTAGTGAATTAATAGGCTCATCCCTGCTAACTTCTGAGTAAGCAGCGTTAAAATATGGACGATTACTTATAAGCTTTCTTAGATCTTCTAGAGTGTCATGATAAGTCCAAGAATGACTGATGAAAATGTTATATTCCTTCGCCAATTTTTCCCCCTTCATTTGATTTGTTATGTTCTCTGCTGTGCCTCGCTATGATACCCCAAACCTCGAATTTGTGGCGTCCCTCATTCTCATCTTTTGCACTCGAACCTATATCAGATAACAGCCCCTTTGTGGGCCGTCCTCTTTTTTGGCAGACACCACAGAATCTGACATACTGCACTGTATCCTAAGCCAGTACACACAGCGTCCCCTCTTACGAGGTGCCACCGTGACTGGTTCAGGGGGCTCGCCGCCCCCCGAAACCCCTGGCATCCACTGCGAAACATTCTCACGGTGGTGCGAATTTTTTCTCAGCGGAGCCTATGGAAAAGCGAACTAAAGAGATCAAAATCCGTCTCACCGAAACCGAGCATCAGCGACTGCTTGATCGCTGCGACCGGACTCACCTTGCGGAGTGGCTGCGTCAGATGGGTCTGGGTGAACACACCTCACGCAAGCGCCGTGTGCCAGATGTGGCACCCGAACTGCTACGACACGTCAGCGGGATTGGTAACAACCTGAACCAGATCGCCCGGCGCCTGAACCAGATTGATTCCCTGACGCCTTCTGAACGTGTCTCGCTGCTCGTCGTACTTACCAGCCTTGACCGTCATCTTGGCGACCTGCTGGAGCAGAACCGTGATCGTTAAAATTCATTCGCGTGGTGCGGGTTCGGGCAGCGGGCCGGTGGATTACCTGCTGGGAAAAGACCGGCAGCGCGAACAGGCCAGTGTGCTGCGCGGCAATCCTGAGCACGTACGCGAGCTGATCGACGGCTGCGATTTTGCCCGCGCCTACACTTCCGGCGTGCTGTCATTTCAGGAGCCGGACATTGCAGGCGCCGAGAAATCGCGCCTGATGGATGAATGGGAGCACACGCTGCTGACCGGCCTTGACCGCGACCAGTACGCCTGCCTGTGGGTGGAGCACCGGGACAAGGGACGGCTTGAGCTGAATTTTGTCATCCCGAACATCGAATTGCAGAGCGGAAAACGCCTGCAACCCTACTTTGACCGCGCCGACCGTCCCCGCGTCAACGCTTGGCAGACTCTGACCAACGACCGGCTGGGGCTGCGCGACCCGAACGACCCGACTTACCGCCGCCCGCTGACGCAGGCCAGCGATCTTCCCCGCGACAAACAGCAGGCGGCAGAGAAAATCACCGCCGGCCTGATGAACCTGATGCAGCAGGGCGTGATCCGCAGCCGGCAGGACGTGGTGACGCAGCTGGAAAGCTACGGCCTGACCGTGGCGCGGGAAACGAAAAGCAGCATCAGCATTGCCGATCCGGACGGCGGCCGAAATATCCGGCTGAAAGGAATGATATATGAGCGAGATTTTAAATTTGGCGAAGGGCTTCGAGGAGAAATCGAAGCAGCAGGCGCAGGATACCGAGCAGAGCGTGAAGCGCGAGTTCGCGAGGCTGGAGACGTCTATCAGCGCGGAACTGCAATCAAGCTCGCAGAGCATCAGCAACGCTATCCGCGAGCAGAACGGCAGGCTGACGGGCATGATCAGAACCTCCGTCTCAACGGCGATGACGTGGGTATTCATCTGCTTCGCCCTGCTGATCGGCATCCTGGGCGGGATAATCTGGTTTCAGGGCACGATCATCACCTCGCGCCTGAGCGAAATGGACAGCTACAGCCAGCAGCTGGCGAGCCTGAAAGCGAAAAGCGGCGCGGGCGTGACGATTTACAGCGACGACACGTACCGGAACACCTATCTGGTAGTGCTGCCGAAGCAGGCGCACGGCGTGGAAACCTACACGTCGACGACCGACAACACCGTGGTGAAATACACAGCGAAATAACCCCGTCAGCGCGCCCTGAAACGCCACTGCGCGTTTTTAACACTGAGGACGACCAAAACCATGACCGAGATGGAAAAACAGCTTCTGAGCGCCTTAGAGAGCTTACAGACAAGCTACGAGCAACAGCAGCAGGCGTGGCAGGACAGCTACAGCAGCTTGCAGCACATGTTCGAGGCTACTTCACAGGCGCTGACGCACAGCGACAGGGTATGTCAGCACTTGAGCAGTCAGGTGGACAGCTTGCGCGCGCAGGTCGAGAGCTTGAGCAGGAACGTCAGCCGCTTGATGCGCTGATTGCACAGCATGACCGTGCCCGTGTGGAGCAGCAGCGCGAGCAGCAGCCGGAACCGCAGAAAAAGCCGACCCGCTATTATGGTCCCTCGATGTAATACGGGATATTCATGTTCAAAGAGTCAAGGAGACAAAAATGACTACCTACTGGCATATGCAGATGCATCCTGACGATAAGTCATTCGCCGATACACATATATATTCAATCTTGGAAAGTAGGAAAATCATCGGGTTAGGTGAGTGGAGCGAAGGTGAGTCGATAATCTCAGCTTTCAAAAATGACTTGAAAGTAAATGATATCGTTGCAATCAAAAATGGAGCAAAGCTAATCGCCCTTGTTCAGGTTATTGGTGGAGCATACGCCGTACATGATGACAGCAGCGAAATTGGCTGGATTAAACATCGTCGCCCTATTCGGGTTCTCGACTGGGAGATCTGGGGAAAAATGCTACCTCAGCCCAGAGGAACACTTGTGAAATGTGTGAATGAAGTTGAAACAACAAAAATTATCAGAGAGTGGCATACACGCATTTCAACTGTACTTACCAAGAGAGGGATTGCTAACTCTGTCTGACAGTAATATTGCAACCAACATTGAAGCGAGAAACTTTAAAAAACAGCTGCAAAGGTGTACTATGTACCCCATTAAGGACAGGAGGCAGCCTTGAGTCACGCGATTGAGTTTATCGAGACCCCGATGTTCACCCGTCAGATAAAACAGATCGCCACGGATGAAGAACTCAGGGAGCTGCAAAAGACGCTGATTGAATCGCCAGACAAAGGCGATCTCATCCAGAAAACCGGCGGGCTGCGCAAAATCAGAATGGCGACGGGCAATCAGGGGAAAAGTGGCAGCGCGAGGGTGATTTACTTCCTGGCCACCGCCGAGGTGATTTATTTGGTGATGGCCTATCCGAAAAGCACCAAAGACAGCCTGACGGACGCGGAGAAAACCGCGCTGAAGATGCTGACCCAACGACTGAAAGACGAGGTGTAACATGAGTTTTTTTGACGAGCTGAAGGCCTCTCTGGAAGAAGCCGTTGAAATCAAAAACGGTGTCAGAGAACCCGCCCGCATCACCCGCTACGAGCTGGCAGACGTGAAGGCCATCAGGGCACAGCTGAACGTTTCCCAGAGCGAGATGGCGAAAGTGCTGGGAACCAGCCTCGATACCATTAAGAGCTGGGAAACCGGACGCCGTAACCCGACCGGACTGGCGGCGAAGGTGCTGGCAACTATCCAGGCGAACCCGAAATTCTTCCAGGAGCTGGCGGCGCACTAAGCCGTTGTGACAGAAGGATTCGACAGGCGAGGCCGTTCGCGTGTAATTTAACGGCAACAAAAAAAACAAAGCCCCGGAAATCATGTCATATCTTGGCGGATCGCATGATAACCAGGGCCAGGTCGAAACCTTGAAGGAATATTAGCACATGAACCGTGCCAGACAACAGCCCGCCATAA